>DULZ01000042.1 GCA_012840125.1 Clostridia bacterium
CCGGGGCGGGTTTGGAAGTGTTGCTGCACCGCCGTTTATCTCCCAGTGACCGGAGCATTTCCCTGGGGCAGGCCGTAGTTGCGCTGGCAAAGGAGTGATAGCATTTGTGTTTGGCGGTACCGGGAAAAATCATTGAAATCATAAGTGAAGCTGTGGCCCGGGTGGACTACGGCAGCCTGGTCACCAATGTGGATCTGAGTCTTGTGCCGGAAGCCAAGCCCGGCCAGTGGGTGCTGGTCCATGCCGGTTTTGCCGTTCAAGTATTGGATGAAGCGGAGGCCAGGGAAACCCTGGCCTTGCTGCGGGAGCTGGATGCCCATGTATAGGGAATTCCGGGATCCCGCCATGGTGAAAAGACTGCTGAGCCGCATTGAAGCGGTTTTGGAGCCGCCGGTGACGTTGATGGAGGTGTGCGGGACCCATACGGTGGCGGTTTTTCGCTACGGACTGCGCCGGCTGCTGCCGGAAGGGCTGGAGCTCTTGTCGGGACCCGGCTGTCCCGTTTGCGTGACCCCCGACTTCATCATCGATGCTGCCTTGGAGATTGCCCGGCAGCCGGGGGTGGTGCTGGCCACTTTTGGCGATATGCTGCGGGTGCCGGGAAGTGACCAGAGTTTGGAGGAATTGAAAGCCGGGGGTGCTCAGGTCAAGGTGATTTACTCCCCGCTGGAAGCCCTGGCCCTGGCGGAGGAATATCCCCAGCGGCAGGTGGTGTTCTTTGCCGTCGGGTTTGAGACGACGGTACCCATGATTGCCGCCACGGTGTTAAAGGCGAAAGAGAAAGGATTGACCAATTTCAGCCTGCTCTGTGCCCACAAGACCATTCCGGGCGCCCTGCGGTCCCTGTTATCTTCCCCCGATGTCAACATCGACGGGCTGCTGTGCCCGGGCCATGTCAGTGCGGTGATCGGTACCCGGCCTTACGAGTTCATCCCCCGGGAGTTTGGCATTGGGGCGGTGGTGACCGGGTTCGAACCGGTGGATCTCTTGCAAGGCATTTACCTGCTGCTGCAGCAGCACCGGGAAAAGGCCCCCAGGGTGGAAAACCAATACCGCCGCTGGGTGCCTGCCGCCGGCAACCCGGAGGCATTAAAGCTCATCCGAGCAGTCTTTGCTCCTTGCGGCAGTCACTGGCGCGGGCTCGGCTACTTGGAAGGAACGGGATTGGAGCTCAAAGAGGAGTATCAAGCCTTTGATGCCCTCCGGCGGTTTCAAGTGTTTCCGACCGTGAAACCGGCCCGTAAAGGCTGCCGCTGCGGCGATGTGCTCCGGGGGGCGATGGCACCTCCGGACTGCCCCTTATTTGCCACCACTTGCAGCCCGGAACGACCGGTGGGGCCTTGCATGGTGTCCGTGGAAGGTACCTGCCGGGCATATTATACATATGGCAGGTGACATGATGACGGAACGAATCTTACTGGCTCATGGAAGCGGCGGCAAGCTGTCCCACCGGCTGACGGAGGAGATTTTCCTGCCGGCCTTTGGGAATGCCTGGTTGGCGCCGCTGGAGGATGCGGCGGTGTTCCCGATCCCCCGGGGCAGGCTGGCTATGACCACGGATTCTTTCGTGGTGAAACCCTTGTTCTTTCCCGGCGGCGATATCGGGCGGCTGGCCGTTTGCGGCACCGTCAACGACTTAGCGGTCAGCGGGGCCAGGCCCCTTTATTTGAGCGTCGGGTTTATCCTAGAAGAAGGATTGCCCCTGGCCGTTTTGCGGCAAATCGTTTCCTCCCTGGCGGCTACCGCCGCCGAAGCCGGTGTACAAGTTGTCACCGGTGATACGAAAGTAGTGGAGAAGGGCCTGGCTGACGGCCTGTACATCAATACGGCGGGAATCGGCATCCTGGAAGGTGAAAGGGAGTTAGGCGCGCGCCGGTTGAAGCCGGGGGACCGGATCCTTGTGTCCGGTTCCATCGGGCAGCACGGTATCGCCATCCTGGCGGCCAGGGAAGGGTTGGAACTTGAGCCTCCGGTGGTAACAGATGCGGCGCCTTTGAACCGGATGCTGGGTGACCTAGTGGAAAGGGTTTCCGGTATCAAGGCCATGCGGGATCCCACCCGCGGTGGGTTGGCCACCACCCTCAATGAATGGGCGGCCGCAGCGGGAGTGACGATTAGAATCAAGGAAGAACGACTGCCGATCTTACCGCAAGTCCAAGGGGCCTGTGACCTGTTCGGGTTTGATCCCTTGTATTTAGCCAACGAAGGCAAGGCCCTTATTGCCGTGGCACCGGAGGCAGCAGAGGAAGCCTTGCAATTATTGTATCGCCATCCCTACGGGCGGGAGGCGGCGGTCATCGGCACGGTGACGGCAGAACGGCCCGGTACGGTAATCCTTGAAACCGCCATCGGGGGGGAGCGCATCTTGGACATGCTGGCCGGTGAACAACTGCCCCGCATTTGCTGACGTGGCGGGATTCCTTTTTCTTTAGAGAAGAGCTGTTTGAAGCTGTCTCTTAACCGGAGGGATACGGGGCGCCGGGATCAACAAGGTGCGCCAGTCCGGGGAAGATGCCGGCCTGTGCGAACCGGAAGACATCCCCGGGCCACCGGGCACGTTGCTAAGCCGGGCTGCCCCGGTCCTGTTGGGCATCATTGCCTGGTCAATAAGACTAAGCCTCTTCGCAGCACGAAGAGGCTTTTAACCGTAGACCAGGTCTACCTCCAACAAATCCAGCACGTTTTGAATGCGGTTTACCACCGTGGCGTTGTCCGAGCCGGCAAACAGGAGGCCCACGGCATAGTTCTCCTCATCCAGTACCAGGGAGCCGCTGTCCCCCGGGGACGCCATGGGACCGGTGACGATCTGGTCCTCGAAGATTACGGATTCATGGGCGCTCAATGCCACCCGCATTAAAGTGGAAATAACCCGTACCTCCGCTGTATTGAAGCCGCTGGAGCGGCCGCTTTTTTTGAGCATCATGCCCACCTGGGCCTCGCGGATGCCCTTGACAGGGCCTATGTCCAGGATTTCATGGGTGATGAACTGGGGGCTGACGGGTTTGGCCAGAGCCGCGTCCACCAGGTTGCCCCTGGGTGATTGCCGCTGCAGTTTAAGGCGGTAATTGGGCCGCACCGCTCGCAAGCAGCGGTTAGCCACTTTTTCCACGGAGGCGGCGTGGGGGCAGTTGGAAGCGCCGAATTCCCTGGAGAGAGGAATGTAGCGATGGAGATACCCGATCAGGTGCTCCTTTTTCCCCCCATCGTGGGGCCCCGGCTGCAGGATGGGATCGCCGACGGATGCCCGGCCGTCGCGGCCGTCGGTGCTGTTGGCCAAGACATGATTGTTGGAGAGAATGAGCAGTTCCTTGGTATGGCGGTCCCGTACCACCGCCCCGAAAGTACCTGCAGAGATTTTATAATGACCGATGCTCACGCCCGGGGGGGCGGGACGGACATAGCCGGTACGGTTGAGAAAACGGATTTCCCCGACTTCCAGGACGTCTGTGGTGACATTTCCCAACTTGCTGGGTACCAGCTCGGAACGTGTCAGTTCCTGGCGCGGCACCTTTTTCGATACCAGTACCACGATGGAAGGATCCTTAGTGGTTTCCCCCCGCGTCATCTTCCACCCTTTACCAACCCCCACCACGTTGGGCAATTCCAACAACTGGACGGAATTCCGTTTCAAAATTTTGGACAAAAGATCCATCCGGGTTGGTCTCCTTTCCTTTACAAGTAAGAAAAAACCTGGTATATTCTTATGCTGGGAAAGGAGAAAAGGTGTGGTTCACGCCTGGCAGTTAAAACATACCCTCAAAAAAGGAAGGGCTAAACCCGGTATAATGGGCTACTTCTTGCCCGGCTACCTCCCTGGCACGGCTCACGCCTTGGTTGATGGCACGTTTGAGAAGCATTTCCAGGCGCTGCTGTTGTGGGGCCGGCAGTCCTTCCATTTGGAGCTTCACGTCCACTACCTCTTGCAGCCCGTTAAACACCAAAGTTACTTCTCCGTCTCCGGCGGTAACCGGTATTTTTTTTGCTGCCAGCTCCACCTTTAGCTCATCCAGTCTTTCCTTTAACTTCATGGCTTGTTCGAACAGGTGGTCAAAACCCTGTACCATGATCATGCCTCCTTTTTTCAACCCAGGTTGCTTTGCAAACGGGATCTGTATGATTATATGCGGGTTAAACGGGAAGGCTGCCAGTCCAGAATCTTTATTTTTTTACATATTTGTGTCTTGCTAGAAAAATATAGTAAAAATTACAAGGAATTTTCCAATTCATGTCGAAACTACTATATATAGATGGGACAAGCATGCTGAGTCACGAAATATAGTATAGAGGGGTGAAACCGTGAATCGCCGGAGCTTGTATGCCGTGATCAGCAAAAAGAAGGCGGAACTGGACCGGCTGGTGACCCAGAGGGAGTCCTTGCAGGACCAGGAGGTCTACCAGAAAAGCTGTGAATTGGACCAGCTGGTGGTAGCCTATATGAAATTACAAGTTAAAAAAAACTCCAGCCCGGAACCGGTAAAGACCCTTATTTAGACGGCCCGGTCCATGAATAGGGAGTTCCGCCGGCACAGGTTTCTTGATTTTACCTCGCTTTTGGCCCATAATATAAGCTAAAATCCGGCACGAAGGAAGGTAAGATCATGGATCAGATTGCGGTACAATTAGGGCCTCTAAAGATTTACTGGTACGGCATCCTTATCACTTCTGCCATCATCATCGGTATCATCCTGGCCATGCGGGAGACCGTCAGGCAGGGATTGGATCCGGAGCATATCATAAACATTGCCCTGGTAGCGGTACCTGCGGCCTTTGTCGGGGCTCGTCTCTACTACGTCATTTTTCAATGGGAGCATTATGCGGGTAACTGGAGGGAGATTATCGCCGTTTGGCACGGGGGATTGGCTATTCACGGCGGGCTGTTAGGCGGCCTATTAGCCGGTCTGCTCTATGTAAGAAAAGCGAAACTTTCTTTTTGGCAGCTGGCGGATATCATAGCCCCGAGCATCATTTTGGGACAAGCCATCGGCCGGTGGGGTAATTTCTTCAATCAAGAGGCCCATGGCGGGCCGGTGAGCGAGGAGTTCATCAGTCATTTCCCGGGCTTCATCCAGAAGGGGATGTTTATCAACGGGCAGTATTACCATCCTACTTTCTTGTACGAGTCCCTGTGGAACTTCGGTGTTTTCTTGTTCTTAATCTGGTACCGGCGTAGGAGCCAGGCTGTCCATGGGAAGGTTTTTCTTTTTTATTTAATGCTGTATTCCGCCGGGCGTTTCTTCATCGAGGGCTTGCGGACGGACAGCCTCATGTTGGGACCCCTGCGAATGGCTCAGGTGATGAGTCTAATCTTTATTCTAATCGGCGTCGTAGGGCTGTTTTACTTGCCCCGGCAGCAAAAGGAAAAAGAGGCATCCCGTTGAAGATGCCTCTTTTTTGCGTTAATGGTATTAAGCGGACATGTGCACCTGCCGTAGGAGGTCTTGGACTTCTTTCGGCGGCGGCGGTGTCATGAGAGATACGATGATATTTACCAGGGCGTTGGCGGGAGCGGCTACCAAAGCGGAGCCTACCGGCGGGATGTACTTGGCGAAGAAGGGTACATCGTTGAAGAACAATGCACTTAACGCGATGGCCAATCCTACCAGCATGCCGCAAATGGCGCCTTCCTTGGTGGCGCGGCCCCACCAGATGCCCAGCAGAACCGTCGGGAAGAAGGTGCTGCCGGCGATGGCGAAGGCCATGGCCACTAGTTGGGCCACCAGAGCCGGCGGGTTTAAAGCGATGAAGATGGCGATGAGCGCCATAACTACGGTCGCTACGCGGGCTACCAGCATTTGCTGCTGGTGGGTGGCATCGGGTTTCAAGATCCGGTGATAAATATCGTGAGAAACGGCAGCGGCGGAAGCCATCAGCAATCCCGACACGGTACTGAAACCGGCGGATATGGCACCGGCCGCCAAGAAGCCAACGAACCACTGGGGCAGTCCGGCTAATTCGGCGGCGCTGATGATAATCACGTCAGCAATGGCCTGCCCTCCGTGGGGGTTCAGCAGTTTGGCGAAAGCCGCGTAAGCCGGGGCGCTCCAGTACAGCAAGCAGATGAAGAAGAGTCCCCAGGGCACCGACCAGCGGGCGGTTTTAGCGTCCGATGTGGTATAGAAACGGGTTAGCACGTGGGGCAGGCCGCAGGTACCCACCATCAGGGTGAAGGTCAGGGCCACCCACTGGTATGGGCCTTGAACAGCCCAAGGCAAAGCGAAATTCGGATCCAACTCCATCGCCTGGTAGGCAGCGGCGCCGTAGCTGATTTGCGGCAGCAAGGCGAAGTAGCCCATGCGACCGGCGATGAAGAACAGGGGAAAAAGGAAAGCCAAAATTAAGATGATGTACTGGACCACCTGGTTCTTGGTCACGCCCAGCATCCCGGAGATGAGGACGTAAATCAGGACCAGAATGGTGCCCATGACGACGGAAGTTTGATAGTTCCAGCCGAAGATCCACTCAAAGATCATGCCGATGCCTTTGTACTGCCCGGTAATGTAGAATGTACTCAGGATCAAGGTGATGAGGGCAGCCAAACCCCGGGCCCAGTTGGAGTAGTAGCGGTCGCCTACGAAATCTGGGGCCGTGTACTTACCGAAGCGGCGGATCTGGCTGGCAAACAAGAGGAGCAGCAGCACGTAGCCGCCGGTCCAGCCGACCACGTAACCGACACCATAGTAACCCTGCATGTAGAGCATGCCGGGCACACCCATGAAGCTGGCGGCGCTCATCCAGTTACTGGCGATGGCCATCCCGTTTTCCACCGGGCCGATGGAACGACCTGCCACCCAGTAACCTTCCACTTCCTGCACTTTGGAAATCCAGCCCACCCAGATGAATAAAGCCAAGGCGGCGAACATGATGATCGCCGGGGCCAGTTTAAAGCCGGGTTGTAACCCAATAAATTCCATTCTCATCCCCCCTATCAATTTGCAGCCGGGTTAGCGACGATACTTGTCGTAGATCTTTTCAATAAAGTAGCTGAAAATAGCGCAGAGTAGAACGAAGCCGACAGTAGTAAATTGTGTGCTGTACCAGTAATGAAAGGGAAACCCTATGAATTTAGCTCGGGTTAAGAAGCTGGCGCCGTCGGGGGTTTCTTGAAATACGACCAGCAAGAACGGCATGAGGTAGACCATGACGGCCCAAATGATCACGATGACGGCGATGAGCCGGGTTTCCGCCCGCATGCCCTCGGAAATGGGCTTGAAGAAGCTAACATAGCCTGCGGTATCCACTTCCTGCTTACCGGTGGACAACGGGGCTTGAGGTTCCATCAAGCGATCCCTCCTTGTTTAACGTTTAACCCTCGTCACTGTATTTTTCTTTCAGAGCCGCCACGACGCTGGGATCGGCCAAGGTCGTGGTATCTCCCAGAGCTCTTCCCTCGGCAATGTCCCGCAAAAGCCGCCGCATGATCTTACCGCTGCGGGTCTTGGGTAATTCGGCGGTGAAGATGATGTCTTCCGGCCTGGCCAGGGCACCGATTTTCTGTGCCACGTGGGATTTAAGCTGGGCCACTAATTCATCGTTACCCTCGAAGCCTTCCCGGAGGGTGACGAAGGCTACTACCGCTTGCCCCTTGACCTCATGGGGTTTGCCGATCACGGCGGATTCAGCTACCGCCGGGTGTTCCACCAGGCAGCTTTCGATTTCCGCGGTGCCGATCCTGTGCCCGGAGACGTTGATCACGTCGTCTACGCGGCCGATGACCCAGAAATAGCCGTCCTCGTCTTTAGTGGCGGCGTCGCCGGTGAAGTAGATACCCTCGAAGCGGGACCAGTAGGTGTCCTTATAGCGCTCGTCATCACCGTACAAGGTCCGGAGCATAGCCGGCCACGGTGATTTGACCACCAGGTATCCCTGGGTGTTGGGGGGCACCGGCTGACCGTCGTTGTCTACCACGTCAGCGAAAACGCCGGGCAGGGGTTTGGTCGCCGAACCGGGTTTTGCGGGAATGACGCCCGGGACGGGAGCAATCAGGATCATACCGGTTTCCGTTTGCCACCAGGTATCCACGATGGGGCATCTTTCGCCGCCGATATGTTTGTGGTACCAGAGCCAGGCTTCCGGGTTAATGGGCTCCCCTACGGTACCTAAGAGGCGCAAGGTGGAAAGGTCCCTGCGGGCCGGCCAGTGATCTCCCCATTTCATGAAGGAGCGGATGGCGGTCGGTGCAGTATAGAAAATGGTAACACCGTATTTCTCGATAATGGCCCAGAAGCGGTCTTTTTCCGGGTAGTCGGGTCCGCCTTCGTACATGACGGAGGTGGCACCGTTGGCCAAAGGCCCGTAGACCAGGTAACTATGCCCGGTGATCCAGCCGATGTCGGCGGTGCAGAAATAAATGTCATCCTCTTTCAGGTCGAAGACCAGCGAATGGGTGAAAGATACGCCGGTGAGATAACCGCCGGTGGAATGCTGCACTCCTTTCGGCTTGCCGGTGGAACCGCTGGTGTACAGGATGAATAAAATATCTTCGGCATCCATTTCCTCGCAAGGACAATGGAGAGGAACGTCTGCCACTAAATCATGCCACCAGATATCTCTGCCTTCCTGCATGGGCGCCAGCTGCGGATCGCCGACTCTCTTCACGACCACTACCTTTTCCACGGAAGGAGCGTTTTCCAAAGCCGCATCGGTGTTGAGTTTTAAAGGTACCGGCTTACCTCTCCGGTAACCACCGTCGGCGGTTACCACCACTTTGGCCTGGCAGTCATTAATGCGCTCCCGGAGAGCTTCTGCGGAGAAACCGCCGAATACGACGCTGTGGGGCGCACCAATCCGGGCGCAAGCCAGCATGGCAATCGCCAGTTCGGGAATCATGGGCATGTATAAAGTGACCCGGTCGCCTTTTTGCACGCCGAGTTTCTTGAGCCCGTTGGCAAAGCGGTTCACTTCATAATAGAGCTGTTGATAGGTGAGAATGCGGGAATCTCCCGGTTCTCCTTCCCAGATCAGGGCAGCTTTGTTTTTCCTGAAGGTTTTCAGGTGCCGGTCAACACAGTTATAGGACACGTTCAGTTTGCCGTTCACAAACCACTTGGAGAAAGGTACGTTCCACTCCAGGACTTTATCCCATTTCTTAAACCAATCGAGCCGTTCGGCTTGAGCAGCCCAAAAAGCTTCCAAATCCTTCTTTGCTTCTTCGTACAGGCCCAGATCCTTGGTATTGGCCTGCGCTACGAATTCAGGAGAAGGATGAAAGATCTTATCGCCTTTGGTCAAGGTTACTTCTTGGGGGATACTCATGTTCAAGCCTCCTTTATAAATTTACAGATAATGACGAAAAGAAAACGGGGTAACGGCCGCTCGGACACTCCCTCCTTTCCTGGGTTTTCCATTTGTGGTAGAGAAAATAGTATTGTTGTTATATCATACCGCACTTCATAAATATTTTAAAGAATATTCTGGCAAGTGGGAAAATTTTAACACCAATTGGTCATGTTTCAGTTGTCAGTGGTTAGGAAGAAAAGGTATAAACCTTCAGAAGTGGTTCTAACTGTCTTTAATGGTAGAAGCATGGTCGCATCGCCAAGGGATGAAATGAACCTGAACCGTTAGGCGGTCGTAGGCGGCTTTTCCATAGATTATAGTTTCTCATTACAATGAGGTCAAGAACATCCCAAGGAGGTGAAGTTAAATGGCGGTAATTGTGCAGCCAATGGAAGCTTCCTTAAGACTGGTGGTTATTGAAGGTACCACCGGCCAGGGTGATCCCATTTACCGGGTCCGCACTTTCAACCGGGTCAAGCCCGACGCCGATCCCCAGTCGGTGTATGAAGTGGGCCAGCACCTGGCCGGGCTGCAAGCTTATCCTTTGAGCGACATCCAAATGATTGTCCAGAACGTTTTGAGTGAAAGCTAAAACGGCTGTACGCGATAACCGGAGGAAGGAGGTGGGAACATGTCTACTGCCAGGTTGGAAATGTCTTTCCGCAATGCGGAGGGAAGACGGGTTACTTTATCGGTGCTTAACCCGAGAGAGGACCTCAGTACCCAAGAGGTCCGCGATGCCATGGAAGCCATTGTCGCCCACAATGTCTTTACCAGCAACGGCGGCGACCTGGTGGAAGTAATCGGCGCTCGTCTGGTGAGCCGGGAAGTGGTGGAGCTGTTCTAAACGTCAGGGGGAGCCTTGGGGCTCCCTTAAGCTTTTTAATACGGGTACGGCGCCAGGGTCAAAAGCTCTTCCGCCTTTAATACCGCCGGCTGCCGGAAGGAGAGATTGTACACTCCCTCGACGGCCACGTAAGGGGTAATCTCCTGGCGGTGATTGAGCACGGGAGCCAACCGGAGGGGCCAGGGGCATGGTATCTCTATCTTCGTATGCCAGGCCCTTCCCCTGTCACCGGAGCGCCGGCAGACCAGTACGTTCGGTTCCCCCACCAGGAGCATCGGTTCGCTGTCATATAAAGTGAGGACCGGTTCACCGGCTATGGAGGAGAAACCCGGAAATTGTTCCTCTTGACATGCTTCTTGGGCCGGATCGAGTACCAGCAGGTATAAGGTCTGGCTGTTTCCTTGGGGCAAGAAATAGCTGAAGTATAATACGTCCCGCCACAGCCAGCACTGCAGTTTGCGGCCATCTGGCGGAACCGAAGCAAGAAACTGCTCCGGTAACCACTGCCGGTCCGTCACAGAGAAGCTCCGGGCGAAAAAACGGGTGGTGGATTCATGAATTTCTTTCAGGATGAGCACCGGGTGATCTTCTGCCTGCAAAAAGAACCGGTAGGGAGTGCACCGGAGCTGCCGGCCGGGAATCTCCGAAGAGTGGACTTGCTGCCCTGACAGGATATAATGCCGGTTATGCCCATTTGTATGGAGGACCACATGCATTTCCTCTCCGTGAAGGAGAGTCCGGTAGGCCGGGGATACCCCGGGCCAGGCATGAAGCTTTTGCCAGCGGTTTTGGTGGAAGCGATAATAAGTTAATGTGTGGCCGGTATCGAGGATACATAGATGGACTTGATACGGGGAGGTCACCTGGACCTGAAAGCTAAGGACATTGTCCACTTCATGGCCGGTCAGGTGCAGTTGGTAACGCAAAGAGTGACCGAGCAATTTAAAATTCATCAGGTCGCCGGAAGGTGCCAGGATCAACAAGGCAGTCACCTCCTCAGTCAGGCTGGTTCTAATAATTATGCCGGTCCGGTAAGAAATATCAGCCTTGAATTTATAAGTCAGCCGGGAAAATGGAAATTTTTCCAAAAACATCACCGGGCGTGTAACCAATATCAGGAAACCGAAGTATTATATACCAGACGGAAGGGAATTCCGTCAACAAAGACAACATGACTGAATTCAAAGGGGGAAAACGAATGTTTGACAACAAAATGACTCGTCAGCAGCCGAGTCCGGGTGAGTGCCCGCCGGAGGGTTGCCCGCCGCCAACCAGGATTGAATGTATCGCCGTCGACAAAGTTTATGACAGCTGCTTCCAAGTAGATGATCGGACCAGAACCTTCACGGTGGAGTTTACCGGTTTGGAAGTCGGCGATCTGGTGACCTGCGGCTTAACCGAGGGCGGCGTCATTTCTTGTACGGAAGTGTCCCGGACCGACGTGGGCGGGGGGTTCTTCTCCATTACCCTGTTGGTGACGGTGCCCCTGACCATTACCAATCCGGAGGATGATACCCAGACCGAAGACGTGACTTTCAACTTCACCAAGACCGTGACCCTGTGCGCTCCGGAAGAAGCCGCCATTACCTGCGCCGAGAGCACCCTTATTAACTGTAGCTGCGTGGTTACCGAGGCCACCGATACCGACGTTACCATCTCCTGCGACATTCAAATCTGCTTGGTTGTCAAGGCGATCTTGAACGTGCAGCTGCTGGTGCCCAGCTACGGGTTCTGTCAACCGGCTCCTTGTGTTACCTTGCCCGGTGTTTGCCCGCCTGCTCCGCCTGCCCAGTGCTTCTAGGCGAAAAGCTGCCGGCCGCACCGGCAGCTTATGGTACATAGGGATTAATTAGTCTCCTGCTTGAGTTCTTTGAACCCGGTAAAGGCATCGGTGCCTCCCTCCGGTTTTATTTTCTCCCGCGGTTCCTCTTGCGGGGCGGGAATTCCCAATTGAATAAGTCCGTTGGCCTCTAAAAGGGCCAGGCAGCACGGGTTGAGCCGGCAGTTCTTAGTGATGGTGTTAAACAAGGCAGCGAGTTCAGGGTTGTTTTTTCCATTCCGGAAATGAAAGGTGCTCAGCAGCATGGATTTTCCTCCTCATGCAAATGTTTCCTTATTTCCATGCTATGCACGGGAGCTGCCGGCTGCCAGCGGTCATAAAACAAAACAGCCCGGTATTTCCAGGCTGTCTGTTTATTTCACCTACTGCATGATAAACAGCTGGGTGATATAGACCCCGTAAGGCCCTTGCACGACGCCGATGCCGATGTGGGTGAAATTGGGGTTGAGGATGTTATTCCGGTGTCCTTCACTGGCCATGAGCAGGGCATGGGCATGGGTGACGTTGCGGGCCTGGGCCAGGTTCTCTCCTACGGAGCGGAAGCCGATACCATGATTGTAAACCATACTGGCAAAGGAACCATAGGTAGGCGAAGTATGGGAGAAATAATTGTTCTGCAGCATGTCCTGGGACTTGAGTTGGGCTACTTCCGCCAGCTTGGCGTGGACCGCGAGGGGCTTTAGGCCCTTTTTGGCTCTTTCTTCGTTGACTAAGCTCACCATTTTGGCTGCTTCACTGCTTAAAACACTTCCCCCGGCAGCCGGTGGGTTCGCAGGGGCGGTGGGTGGGTTGGCCGGTGTAGTGGGGGTTGGGCCGGGATTGGACGGCGCTGGGCTGCCCCCTTGGGATTTCTGGGCCCGCAAATAGCGGATCAAGTCAGCGGTGGACATGTTACCTGTATCCGGTGGGGGATCCTGTTCAGCAGGGGTTGTGACGGCAGGAGGGTGCTGGTAGCCTGGGTTGCTGGGCTGTCCTCCTTTGAGATGGGCTGCCCCCCAAGAAGCCTGTGCCAGGCCCGGGGTTATTAACTGGCAGGCCAAAAGCAGCGACAAAGCGGTGGATAACAATCTTTTTCGCATAAGGCACCTCCATGAATTTTGCACGGTTTCTTCTATTGTAAGCAATAATCTAATAAATGCCAAAGGGACTGAGGCTGCCTCCCCAGCGGAGAGGGGCGAACTGCCCGGGAAGTCCGGCTATTCACTGCCTTCTCCGTAGGGTTAGGACAAGATGGTGAGATTTGGCAGCAAGGTGGCCCTTGCAGAAACTGCCCGGGGAATTAGCACTTTATTCCAGTTTACATCGTATGATATCCATGAAGAGTGAAATCATGAACATTTTAGTACAAAGGGAGGCGTCGTGTTTGAGCTGGCATGCGGATAAGTTAGAGGGGGAAGGCTCCAACGTCAAGACCCAGAGCAAGGTAAAGATGATCCTAACCCTGCTGGGCAACTTGACCGAGGCGGATGTACAGCGCATTAAAACGGAATTGGGCAAGCTGCCCGGGGTACGGGACGTGGACCTTAACTTGAGGACCAATAGATTGACCGTAGCTTTTGACATGCGCAAGATCAATGTGGAGAAAATCGCCTTGCGCCTGTCCGAGCTGGGCTACAACTATGTCAAACGTGCCTGAAAAAGCTGTGAAGCCAGGTAGGTTACCCGGCTTTAACAAGGAGGGTGCTGAAGGACCTCATCAAAAATTGGAGCCAGGCGAATTGCCTGGCTTTTCGCGTTAACTGCGCTGCATTTGTTTGGACAAGAAGGTGGCTGCCGTATGAGCCAAATTGAGTTCGATATCTCCCATCTTGGCATGGGGCTTTTTCGGCGCGATACAAACACATCCGATGACCCGGTCCGTCATAATCGGCGCCACCACCATGGATTCAAATACACGGCCGTTTTGCGTAATGGTGCCGCGGGTGATGACCGGTTTGCGCTGCTGCATGGTTTCGGCTATGTCCCCTAGTTTTTGCCCGGCGAATTCTTTCTTGGGTGCCCCGGCGACGGCGATGATACTGTCTTCATCACCGATTACCGCAATGGCCCCCAGGGTATCCGCCAGCACTTCCACATATTCCTGGGCGTACAGCCCCAGGTCGTTAATGGGAATATATTTCTTGAGAATGACTTCCCCATCGCGGTCGGTAAATATTTCCAGCGGTTCTCCTTCTCGAATGCGGAGGGTTCTTCTGATTTCCTTCGGTATGACTACTCTGCCCAGATCATCGATTCTTCTTACGACACCTGTTGCTTTCATTAATGTTTCATCACCCCTTTGGCTCATAGTTTCCCCCGTCCGGGGAGAACTATGTAACCGCCCGGGGCCCGATTAACTAGTAAATCTTGTTATGGGTGATGATGAGCTTTTGGCCGGGGTAAATGCGATCCGGGTTGGACAGGTGATTTAATCTGAGTAGGGTTTCCATGGGAATCCCGCACCGCTGGGATATTTGCCAGAGAGTATCTCCCGGCCGGACCAGGTAATATGGCTGGGACGGGTGCGGTCTCCAGTCCATCTCATCAGCAGCCTGGGTTTTGACAATCAGGACCGGTGTGCCGATCCTGACCTGGTCAAAGACCTCTTCCACATGGTGGTTGTACATCCTGATACAACCGTTGGATACGGCTTTGCCGATGGACCAGGGTTGGGTGGTGCCGTGGATGCCGTAAGGCCCGTCATCGCTGGGAATAGACAGCTCCATCCAGCGGGTGCCCAAGATGCCGCCCGGGTTGATGATTTTGCGGGTGATATGGTAAAATCCCGTGGGCGTAGGAGTCTGCGGCTTGCCGATGGCTACGGGATATATCCCTTTCACGGAATACCTGTCGAACAGCTTTAACCGGCGTAAGGTAAGATTCACTTCTATTTGCATTTCCATGCGACCTCCTTTTGTTGCCATTGTATGCAGTTTCAGGCAAGAGGCCCAGGAGTTATTGTGGAAAAATTCAGGTTACCGAGAGAAGTATTGACAATTCCGGAGTGGTCATTACCATATAAAGTAGGGATTAAAATTATAAATAAAAAATAAATAGCTGTGGATGATATATGGCGGGAGAGACCTTTTCAGGCACCGAAGAAGCAACCCGGTTACGACGGCAGTGGCCGGGGAAACTTTCAGGTAAAAGGACCGTCTATGGACACACCTCTGGAGAGTTTTTGGCCGGTGGCCAAAACACCAACGGGGAAGCCTTTGCAGGTAATCTCTCAGGTAGAAGGACAGAGGGAAATGGCAGCGCCGGGATGCCGTTTTCATTCTGCCTTTTTGTATTTTGGCCAAATTGCGAGGAGAGGGCGGTGAATTCATAAAATTAGGTAGTTGAGGGCAGAATGAAAGAAGCAATCTAGGAGGTGTAGTCTGTGTCTGGGTTAAAGAGAACACCATTATATGATGCACATGTGGCTTTGGGAGCTAAAATGGTCGAATTCGGCGGGTGGGAAATGCCTGTCCAGTACAGCGGGATCGTCAATGAACATCATGCCGTAAGGCAAAGAGCGGGTCTTTTTGACGTGAGCCACATGGGAGAATTTGTGTTGAAAGGGCCGGACGCTTTCCAAGCGGTCCAAAAACTGTTCACGGCTGACTTCTCCCAGCAGGCCGTAGGGCAATGCATGTATACCATCATGTGCTATCCCCATGGCGGTGCCGTGGACGATTTAATCGTGTACAAGACCGGCGAGGATGAGTACATGCTGGTGGTTAATGCGGGCAATATTGAGAAGGATTATGCCTGGATGCAAGAACATATGGTAGGTTTGCAAGTGGAATTCAAGGACATTTCCGGTGAGACCGCCGAGGTGGCGCTGCAGGGACCGAAAGCATTGGAAATCCTGCAGCAGTTGACTGATGCACCGGTGGGAGACCTGAAGCCTTACTGGTTCTTACGGGGTAAGGTGGCGGGCAAGGATTGCTTGATATCCCGGACGGGTTATACCGGGGAGGACGGTTTTGAGATTTATACCAGCCCGGCTGACATTCGCACCGTGTGGGACAGCATTTTAGAGACCGGCAAAGGGATCGTGGAACCGGCTGGTCTCGGTGCGAGGGATTCTTTACGTTTTGAAGCGAAAATGCCTTTGTACGGCCATGAACTCAGTGAAGACATCACGCCGCTGGAAGCCATGCTGGGTCGTTTTGTAGCTTTAGATAAACAAGAAGACTTTATCGGCAAGGAAGCGCTGCGGAAACAAAAAGAAGAAGGAATACCCAGAAAAATCAGAGGCTTGGAGATGGTGGGCCGCGGCATTGCCCGGGCCGGGTACCCGGTGAAAAAAGACGGTACGGTCATTGGGTATATCACCTCAGGCATGCCGGCGCCGACCGTCGGGAAAAACCTGGGGATGGCCTTAATTAAGAGCGAGTTTGCCGAGATCGGCACGGAAGTGGATGTGGAAATCCGGGGTAAAGACGTGAAAGCAATGATTATAAAAACACCATTTCTTCAGAAGGGGGCTAAATAAATGAGTTTTCCAAGTGAATTAAAGTATTCCAAAGAACACGAGTGGGTCAGAGTGGACGGTAACAAAGCCGTCATCGGTATTACTTCCCATGCTGCTGAAGCTTTAGGAGATGTTGTTTTCGTGGAGCTGCCGGAAGTTGGGGATCATTTCGGAGCGGGCGACGCCTTCGGCTCCGTGGAGTCCGTGAAGGCCGTTTCCGACGTCTTTAGCCCTGTCTCCGGCACCGTAGTGGCGGTCAACGAAGCCTTGCTGGACTCCCCCGAACTGGTGAACAGCGATCCCTACGGGGAAGGCTGGATGGTGGAATTTGAAATGGACGATCCGTCGCAAGTGGATGACCTGCTGTCCGCCAGCGATTACGAGGCCTTTCTTAAGGAGGAATAATCAGTGAATTATGTCCCGCATCGGAAAGAAGAACAGCAAGAGATGCTTGCCGCAGTAGGCAAGCAGTCCATCGATGAGCTGTATCAAGATATTCCGGCTGAAGTACGGCTGCAAAGGGACCTCCATGTAGCCGGCGGGCTGTCCGAGATTGAGCTGAGACGCTTACTGGGAGGGCTGGCCAAGAAAAACCGCAACCTGGAGGAGTACGTGAGTTTTCTCGGGGCCGGCGCCTACGAGCACTATATCCCCGCTTTGGTGGACCAGCTGCTCCTGCGCTCCGAGTTCTATACGGCTTATACGCCCTACCAGCCGGAAATCAGTCAAGGTACCCTGCAAAACATCTACGAATACCAGACCATGATCTGCGAGCTCACCGGCATGGATGTTTCCAATGCTTCCATGTACGACGGGGCCAGCGCCCTGGCGGAAGCGGTGGTCATGGCTTGTGAACAAACCAGGCGGAAAGAATTCGTCATTGCCGCCGCTGTGCATCCCGAATACCGGGAGACGGTGACCACTTACACCAAAACCCGGGGCTTAACCGGGGTTTCCTTAGGCTATAAAGACGGGGTGACCTGTGCGGGCGAAGCCGCCGGGTTGGTAACTGACAAGACGGCAGCCCTGGTGGTGCAGTACCCGAACTTCTTCGGCAACGTGGAAGACCTCAAGAGACTTGCCGAGGTGGCCCATGCCAAAGGGGCCCTGTTAGTGGTAGCGGTAGTGGATCCCGTGTCCCTGGGTATCCTGGAGGCTCCCGGTGTACTGGGCGCCGATATCGTAGTGGGCGAAGGCCAGAGCTTTGGTAACCATATCAGCTTTGGCGGGCCTCATATCGGCTTTTTTGCCGCCAAGGAAAAATACGTGCGGCGGATGCCCGGCCGGATCGTCGGTGTCACGGTGGATAACCGGGGTCAGCGGGCGTTCGTGTTGACCCTGCAGGCCCGCGAGCAGCATATCAGGAGGGAAAAAGCTACTTCCAACATCTGCTCCAACCAAGCCTTAAACGCCCTGGCGGTGAACATGGCGCTGACTGCCCTGGGCAAGGAGGGCCTGCGGGATATGGCTTACCAGTGCCTGCAAAAGGCCCATTACGCTTTCAAGCAGCTGACGGCCATTCCGGGGGTGGAACCCATGTTCCCGGGCAAACCTTTCTTTAAAGAATTTGTACTTAAGCTGCCCAAAGACCCGGAACAAGTGAACGAGGCCCTTTTGGCACACAAGATCATCGGCGGCCTGCCCTTAAAGGGGTTCTATCCTGAACTGGCCGGCGGGCTGTTGGTCTGTGTCACGGAGCTGCGGACCAAGGAAGAAATTGACTGCTTCGCAGAAAAGTTGGGGGGACTGATGTAACATGCCAGAGAAATTGATTTTTGAAAAGAGCGTCCCCGGCAGGCGGGCGGCCTTTTTCCCGGAGCTGGATGTCCCCGCCGTTGATGTGGATAGTCTAATTCCCAAGGAAATGCAGCGCCAAGAACCGGCCAAACTGCCGGAAGTCAGTGAAAACGAAGTGGTGCGTCATTTCACCCGCCTGTCCCAGATGAATTTCGGCGTGGATACGGGGTTTTATCCTCTGGGTTCTTGCACCATGAAATACAATCCCAAGATCAATGAAGAAACGGCGCGACTGGCAGGTTTTGCCCGCCTGCATCCTTACCAGCCGGAAAGTATGGTGCAGGGAGCTTTGCAGCTGATGTACGAAACCATCGTCGACTTGTCGGAAATCGCCGGGATGGCTTTCGGCACCCTGCAGCCGGCGGCCGGCGCCCACGGCGAACTGGTAGGTATGATGATCATTAAAGCCTACCATGAAAGCCGCGGCGATGCCAAGCGCACGAAAGTCATTATCCCGGATTCCGCTCACGGTACGAACCCGGCGACGGCGGCTCTCTGCGGCTTTAAGACGGTGGAAGTGAAATCCCTGCCCAACGGCGAGGTGGATGTGGAGGCCCTGCGCCAACTGGTGGACGAAGAGACCGCCGGGCTCATGCTGACCAATCCGAATACGGTGGGTATCTTTGAAACCAAAATCCAAGAGATTGCCAAGATCATCCACGATGCCGGGGGACTCCTGTACTATGACGGTGCCAACATGAACGCCATTATGGGCTATGTCCGTCCCGGGGATATGGGGTTTGACGTGGTGCATTTCAACCTCCATAAGACCTTTTCCACCCCCCATGGCGGCGGCGGCCCCGGCGCCGGTTATGTGGGAGTCAAAGAGCACCTGGTGCCCTTCCTGCCTAAACCGGTGGTGCAGTACGACAGCGCCGGGGACCGGTATTACCTGGATTACGATCGTCCCCAGTCCATCGGCCGGGTGAAAGCTTTCTACGGCAACTTCGGCGTGGTGGTTAAAGCTTATACCTACCTGCGGGCCATGGGCGGGGCAGGTCTGAAGCATGCCAGCGCCAGCGCGGTGCTGAATGCCAACTACTTGTTCCGTCAATTGAAGGAGCATTATTACGCACCTTTTGACCGTACCTGCATGCATGAATTTATCATCACGCCCAAGAACCTTAAAGATACCGGTGTCCGTACCTTGGACATCGCCAAGCGGCTCTTGGACTACGGCTATCACCCGCCCACGGTTTATTTCCCGTTGATTGTGGAAGAAGCCTTGATGATTGAGCCGACGGAGACGGAGACGAAGGAAACCCTGGACGGTTTCGCCCAGGTGATGATTGGCATTGCCAAGGAAGCCAGGGAGAATCCGGAAGCCTTGAAGGAAGCTCCCACCAAGACCCTGGTGGGCCGCTTGGACGAGGTACTGGCCGCTCGGCAGCCCAATTTGCGTTACAAGGAAAGCGAATAAAATTTTGACGCGGGAGGACCGTCCTCCCGCGTCTTCCATTATCTAGCGGTGTATTGCCGGGACTCTTGGGGCATTCCTAATAACAGAAAGGAGGGATGCCTATGGAGCTGCGCGTACCGACCGGCAAACCCATCAGCCGGGTGAAATGTGTGGTGGATACCTGCCGCTTTAACGAGGCCGGCAAGTATTGTGTCGCCAGCGGGATCGAAATCCAAGCGCCTAATGCTAAGAATTCCCAGGAAACCGATTGCGCCACTTTTACCCCGGTGGGTGGTGATTAAAAGAGCAACCGGCCTCGATGGTTCTGTCGCCGAGAACATCGGGCCGGTTTTTGTCTTTCCCGTTACCTCCGGATTCCAGCAGGGATTCGCTTTTCTCTGGGCGAATTGTTTTTAGAACTGCTTAAACCTGGGAGTAGGGAGCCATGGAGCGACATTGGGCTAAAAAAGCCTGCTGGCAAAAATGGATCAAGGAAGAACAAGCCAGTCTTTATACCCTGGCCTTTTTCTTTGCCAGGGATGATGAGACCGCCTTGCAGCTTACCAGGGAGGCCGTCACCTTAGCTTATCAAGCTGAGCCCGGATGGTCCAAGGCGGTATTTTTAAGGGCGGTAGCTGACCAGATGTGCCGGCTGCAGGGGAAATATTCCCCCCCGGAACAAGATGAAGCCGGGGAACTGGCGCAAGTGACGCGGGTTCTGTTACATATGGAGGGAGAACTGAGACTGCTCGTGTTGTTTTACTGTGTGCTGCAGTTTGACCGCCGGTCCCTGGCGGAGAAATTGGGATGGCCCCCTGCCAGGCTGGATGCCAAGCTCAATGAAGCTTTGGCAGTGGTGAACCGGAGTTTCCTGCGGCAAAAGCTGCTGGTTACCCAGTAATCCTAGTCTGCGTCATTTTCACCTTTTCCATCATGCCGTGGGTTGGCCGTGACCACCATAATGGCTTTGGTCAGGGCGGCATAAACATCGGCACGATACTGGATTTCCAACGTGTTGAGCTTGGTATAAATCTCACCTTGTTCCCGTGCTACGTAACGGGGGGGCAGCAAGTTTAAGGCAATGGCGACAATGTCATGCTGGCAGATTTCGCAGTGACATGCTTCCGGGTACTTCGCCAATACGTTGGGCAGGAAGCTCCACACCACGTCCTCCATGTAGTTTTTTACAAAACATTTTCTGGCCAAGGCGTCGCATCTCCTTTGCAGGCGTTTTCAGTGGAATTATTTTCGCTGCAAAACTGTTAAATCCTGCTGGGCGATGTTGTGCCATTTACCTCTAATGGGAAAAATGATACAATTACTTAAGAAATTAGTCTAATAGGAAGTGATGAGGTGCGCTTTATCGGTCGAGCCGGAATCGTAGCTGTTTTTTTGCTCTTATCATTGCTTTATCTGGACTGGGTGAGGGAATGGGAACTGCAAGGCGCTAGCGGGATCGGGCAGTACGTGCTGGCCAACGTCTTCATGGTGGTGGGCACATTCCTGCTGGAGGTACCGCGGATCTTGTCTTCTCGCGGGAGAATTTCCTTGGACTGGTTTACCCTGGCGATATTTGTACTGCCGGGTGCGTTCTTTATCCTCAATCCCTTCTGGGCCGGGTGGGGCATTCAGGTTTCCGAAAAGCTGGCCGCCCATTTAGGAGAACTGCGCTTGTTAGGGAGTTTCATGGTGGGGCTGGGTATCGGTAAGAGCCTGGTCTTTACCACACTGGAATATTTCAGCTATCGCTCCTGGTAACGTATCAGGGGCTTTTCTTAGTACGGCAGGATTTTTTGCTTGGCTGTGGAATATTTTGGCAAGTGCGTTGTGGATTGTTCGTCACGGGGAGGAATAACACCGTTGAGTGGTCTGAAGTTACCGGCTTGCGGTAAAATAAACTTGTCACTGGATGTGCTGGCACGCCGGGCCGACGGCTATCACGAGCTGTCTTCCGTGATGCAGTCCATCGGGCTGGCGGATGAATTGTGTTTCCAGCTCAACCTGGCGGGGGACGTTAATTTTGAATGCACCGATCCCGGCCTGGCCCATGGGGAAAACCTGGTGGTGAAGGCAGCCCGCTTGCTGAAGGAGCGTTTTGGAGTGGACCGGGGCGTGGATATTCACCTAAGGAAAAAGCTGCCGGTGGCGGCGGGTCTCGGAGGAGGTTCCAGTGACGCGGCGGTGACGCTGAAAGCCCTTAATCATTTGTGGGGCCTTGGCCTGTCCATTTCCCACCTGGTTTCCCTGGGCCGGGAACTGGGGGCCGATGTCCCCTTTTGCCTCCTGGGAGGTACCGCCCTGGCCCAGGGCATTGGGGAGACGATTACCATTCTTCCGCCGGTGCCCAGGTTGTGGCTGGTACTGGTGAAACCGGCAGTAGGATTAAGGGCGGGACAAGTTTATCGCCGCTGGGACGAATTACAGTACCGGACCAACCGGTATACACCCGGGGTTTTAAAGGCCATCGATCAAGGAGACCGGGAACAAGTGCTGCAGGCGGTGGGCAATGATTTGGAAAGAGTGGTGCGGTCCCTGGTACCGGAGGTGGAGGAGATCCTCCGGAAGCTGGTGGAAGCAGGCGCCGCCAAAGCCATGGTCAGCGGCAGCGGCCCCACGGTCTTAGGCTTTGTGGAAACCCGGGAACAGGCAGCGGCACTGTGCCGGAAATTGAGCAACGCATATCCTGAGGTTTATTTTACACATACCATATAGAAAAGGAGGGGTCCCATGGGTAAAAGGCTGTTGCCCATCCGGCTGGATACGTACAAGCCTTTACGGGAAATCGTTTTTGAAACCATGCGTGAAGCGATTATCAGGGGTGATCTGGCGCCCGGTGAGCGGCTCATGGAAGTGCAGCTGGCCGAAGAAATGGGCGTATCCCGTACACCGGTACGCGAAGCCATCCGGAAATTGGAACTGGAAGGATTTGTGGCCATGGTTCCCCGTAAAGGGGCTTATGTGGCTGATTACACCATTAAAGATATTACGGATGTATTTGAAATCCGGGCGGCGCTGGAATCCCTGGCGGCCGGACTAGCTTGTGAAAGAATTACGGAACGGGAATTGGATGAACTGCAGGTATTGGTGGTTAAAGTTGGGGAAAATATTAAAGAGAATGATATTGACGGCATCATCCAAATAGACACGGAGTTCCACGACCGGATTTACCGGGCCAGCCGGAACAGCCGCCTGGAGCAGATGATTTCCAACTTGCGGGAGCAGATCCAGCGGTTCCGGGCTACTTCCTTGTCTTCGCCCGGTCGACTGAAGGATACCCTCGAAGAGCACAAGAGTATTGTGGATGCCATTGCCATGCGCGATGTGGCTTTAGCCCAGAAGCTGGCCAGGGAGCATGTGGAGAACGCAGAGGATATTTTCTTGGATGCTTTGAGCAAACAGCAAGGCAAGACAAAAATTAAAGAATAGTCCAGAGGTGAGGCCAGTTGCCTTTTGATGCGATTGTACTTGCAGGCAGTTCCGGTTCCGGGGATCTGCACCCTAATCGCGCGTTAATTCCCATTGGGGAAAAGTTGATGGTCCAGTACGTAGTCCACGCCTTGAAAGAAGCCCCGTCGGTGAACAGGATCGTGGTAGTGGGGCCGGTGAAGGAATTGGAAGCTATCTTTGCCGGCTGCCCGGGGGTTTTGCTGGCGGAGCAGGGAGATACCCAGGTCACCACCTTGTTGAACGGCGTCAAAGTACTCCGTCCCAAGGATGAGGATAAAATCATTGTTGCCACCAGTGACATCCCCTTGTTAAGCAGCGAAGCGGTGGAAGATTTCTTGCGGCAGTGCGCGGAGAAGGAAGGGGACGTGTTTTATCCCATTGTCCCCAAGGAAGTCAATGAAAAAAGGTACCCCGGGATCAAGAGAACTTATGTTCACTTGCGGGACGGGGTCTTTACCGGCGGCAACCTGTTCTTGATCAGGGCCGGGGTCATTGAACCCTGTGCCGCCAAGGCCGAAGAACTGGTGCGCCTGCGAAAAAGCCCGCTGGCTTTGAGCTGCCAAATCGGACCGTTGTTCATTATAAAGTACTTATTGCATCGCTTATCCTTGCGGGAAACGGAGGTTAAGTTTTCCAAGCTTTTAGGGATTAAGGGCTACGGCATTATTTCCCAGTACCCGGAAGTGGGTATTGATGTAGATAAACCCAGCGACTTAGAGCTGGTAAGGCGCATTTTGGCAGGTTAGGCCCTCAAGCGGAGGAGGGCCTTTTTTTTGGGCGGGTCGTTGCCAATAAGTGAATGATTAATTACAATTAGTAAAAAATATTCGCTTTAAGGAGCAGGGAGGTGGAGTGTTGAGACGGAGCGAACGCATTGCCGTGATCACCAAGCACTTGGTAGAGCATCCCAGCCGCCTCTTTTCGTTGAACTATTTTGTTGATTTGTTGGGGGTGGCCAAGTCCACCGTCAGTGAAGACCTAACCTTAATTAAGGATGCCTGGCAACAGCAAGGGCTGGGAGAACTGAAAACGGTGGCCGGTGCTACCGGCGGTGTCAAGTATGTACCCCGGGTAGCGGATGGAGCCAGGCAAGCTTTATTGCAATCCCTGGCGGAGAAACTCCAGGACCGGGAGCGGATCCTTCCGGGCGGCTTTATCTATATATCCGATATTATCGGCGATCCTGTGGTGACCGGGGAACTGGGCAAGATTTTTGCCGCCATGTTTAACGTCAAGGCTGATTACGTGGTCACGGTGGCCACGAAAGGGATTCCCCTGGCCATGGCCACGGCACGGGCCTTGAATTTGACCACGGTGATCATCAGGGATGACAGCAAAGTGACGGAGGGCTCCAGCGTCAGTTTGAATTACCTTTCCGGTTCCAGGACCATCCGTACCATGTCCTTGTCCAGGCGTGCCTTGCCCCAGGGGGCCCGGGTTTTATTCATTGATGATTTTATGAAAGCCGGCAGCACGGCTCACGCCGTGATGAAACTGATGGAGGAATTTGACGCCCGGGTGGTGGGTGCCGGGTTCCTGATAGCGACTGCCTGGCCGGAAGAAAAACTGATTACCGATTACGTGGCCCTGTTGTCCCTGGAGGAAATAGACGAGCACCGCGGCAAAGTAGTGGTCAGGCCCTGTTAAACCGGGCCGGGAGAACCGCCCTTCGTCGACAGCTAACCTTGGATTCTTTACAAGAACCAAGGTTTTTTATGTATAGAACAAGAAAAAATTGTTAAAATTATCAATGAATAGCAGGAATTTGATGGCAATAGGTAGAATCTCAAGAGGACAACGCTGGTTTCTTTATGACAGAAGGGTGGTGAGCAGGTGAATATCACGGATGTCCAGGTGAGAAAGGTCAACCCGGAGGGTAAAATGAAAGCCATCGTCTCGGTAACCTTTGATGATGCCTTCGTGGTGCATGACGTCAAGGTGGTGGAAGGGCAAAACGGTCTCTTTGTCGCTATGCCCAGCAGGCGTACTCCCAGCGGGGAATTCCGGGACATTGCCCATCCCATTTCCCAGGCAGCTCGCAACGTCATCCAGGAAGCAGTTCTCAAAGCTTACATGGCATATAAAGAGGCGATTTAATGGAAGGAGCGCAAGCTCCTTTTTTCATTGCCGCAACCTTGCCAACGGGTCGCATAGAGTGTAAGCTATAAAGGGGTTTAATAATAGAAGGGATGATCTGTGAAGATGACTAAAACGGCAGCGGTGATTTTAGCTGCGGGCAAAGGAAAGCGCATGCATTCCCGCCGGCCCAAGGTGCTGCATTTATTGGCAGGCAAACCGCTGGTACGGTATGTGGTGGATGCGGCTCAAAAAGCCGGTGTTTCGCAAGTGGTGCTGGTCATCGGCCATGGCGGTGAGGAAGTAAAAGCCGCTTTGGGGGAAGGTTTTGACTACGCCTGGCAAAGGGAGCAATTGGGTACAGGTCATGCCGTTATGCAAGCTATGGACGCCCTTGCCCCGGATGTGGAACAGGTGGTGGTGCTGTCCGGTGATGTGCCGCTTTTGACGGGGACTACTATTCAAGCACTCCTGGATGAATTCGTGAAAACCGCAGCCAAAGGGGCGGTATTAACCGCTTGCCTGGCGGATCCCACGGGTTACGGGCGGATTATCCGCCACGACGGTAACCTGGTGGAAAGAATTGTAGAGCACGGGGATGCCTCCCCGGAAGAATTGGCCATTCAGGAAATCAACAGCGGGATCTACTGCTTTGACAGGGCAGTGCTGGCGGAATGCTTGCAATTCCTCAAGCCGGATAACGTGCAGGGGGAGTATTATCTAACCGACGTGGTGCAGGTCATGCGCAGCCGTGACCTGCCGGTGGTGGCTTATCGAGTTCAGGATTCCCGGGAGATTATGGGTATTAATAACCGGGTTCAATTAGCGGAAGCGGAAAGCATTATGCGGCAGCAGATCAACACGAGGCTTATGCTGGCGGGTGTGACCATGCTTGACCCCGTTACTACCTACATTGAGGCCGGGGTGGAAGTGGGGCCGGACACGGTGATCCATCCCTTCACCATCTTGCGGGGGAAGACCCGCATCGGCAGGGGTTGTACCATCGGGCCCCAGGTCAACATGCTGGACACCGTCGTCGGAGACGAAGTAGAAATCAGGTATACCGTCACCGAAGAAGCACAAATTGGGGATCAGGCCAAAATAGGGCCTTTTGCCTATCTCAGGCCGGGTACGGTGCTAGGTCGCGGTGTGAAGGTAGGAGATTTTGTCGAAATCAAGAAATCTATGATTGATGAAGGCAGCAAAGTACCGCACCTGACGTATATCGGCGATGCCGTCATCGGCAAGTCGGTGAATGTGGGTGCCGGAACTATTACCTGCAATTACGACGGCAAAGCAAAACACCAAACGGTTATTGAAGACGGGGCTTTTATCGGCAGCAACAGCAACCTGGTGGCACCCATCAAGATAGGTGCCAATGCTTATGTGGCAGCAGGTTCTACTTTAACCGCCGACGTACCGGCGGAGAGCCTGGCGGTGGCCAGGGAGCGGCAAAGAAACATTCCCGATTGGCACAACAAAAGAAGAGCGGGACAAGATTAAGGATGGAGGATGAACATGGCTGGGGCACATCAGAAATTCAAGATTTTTACCGGTAACGCAAATCCCGGTTTGGCGGCGGAGATCGCGGAGTATCTTGGTGTGGAGCTGGCAGCGGCGAGAGTCTCCAGGTTCAGCGACGGTGAGATCAGTATCAATATCAATGAGAGTGTACGCGGGGCCGATGTGTACATCGTGCAGCCCACTTGCTATCCCGTCAATGAGAACTTGATGGAGCTCTTGATCATGATTGACGGTGTGAGACGGGCTTCGGCCCGGCGCATTACCGCCGTCGTACCTTATTACGGTTACGCCAGGCAGGAAAGAAAGAGCCGCGCGAGAGACCCCATTTCCGCTAAATTGGTGGCTAATCTGATCGTGGCCGCCGGGGCCCGGCGGCTGCTGACCATGGACCTGCATGCCAACGCGATTCAAGGTTTCTTTGATATCCCGGTGGATCACTTGCCGGGCGGGCCTATCTTAAGCCAGTATTTTATCAACAAAAAGCTGACTGATGTGGTGATTGTATCCCCCGATATCGGCGGCGTGACCCGGGCGAGGAACTTTGCCGAACGGCTGGGGGCGGAAATTGCCATTATCGACAAGCGCAGGCCTGCTCCCAATGTGGCGGAAATCATGAACGTGATCGGCAATATTGCCGGCAAAACGGTGATCATGATTGACGACATTATCGATACCGCGGGCACCATTACCCAGGGAGCGGAGTTCTTGATGGCGCAGGGGGCCAAGGAGATTTACGCCTGCTGCACCCATGCTGTGTTATCCGGACCGGCGGTGGAGCGGCTGAACAAATCCCCCATTAAGGAAGTGGTGGTGACTAACACCATTCCCCTGCCCGAGGAGAAAAAATCTCCCAAAATTAAGGTGTTGTCCGTCGCACCCCTTTTGGGAGAGGCTATCATTCGTATTCACCAGGACTTGTCGGTCAGCAAACTTTTTGATTAGACGAGTCTTGACTTTCATCATCTTGCGCCGTTGGCGTAGGAGAGCCGGAGCCGGTGGGTTCCGGCTTTTCTTTTTGGGGTTTCCCGGCCGGGGCGGCGGGCGGTTCTTCTTCCGTTTCCCCAGTAAACTTCTCCACGGATTTATAGATGGATTCCCCTAGTTTTTTCGTGGTTTCCTTGGTTTGCTGCCATACTTTGAGGCTGGTTTCTTTCACGGTTTTGGCCGTTTCCGATAAGGGGGACTCCTCCTTGCAGATGGCCTCGGTGTCTGACTTGACAATAACGGCGCTTTTACCTATAGTGGTAATGACGCAGCCCTTAATCACGGTTTTGCCGTGCATTAAATTGTCCAACAGGCTGTTGCCCAGCTCCAGCCCGTTGATTTTACCGGTGGCCGGGTCAAAGAAGAATTCTTCCACGGTGCCCAGGTAATTCCCGTCTTCGGTCAGCACTTTCGCCCCCAGCACGCGGGGGGAACGCCGGAATAATGTAGCCAGGTGGGGAGATTGATTGACCCGTTCACAGGCACCGGAGTCCTTCACCGTCACGGCATAATCTCCAAAACTGGTAATATGCTCAAAGGGGATGAGGCGCGGTTCGCGAAAGATGCCTTTACGGTAATCTAAAATCAAAGCAGCCAGGGCGATAGCCTCCGGGTCGATGACGACACCTTGAACCTTGCCTAATTCTTCTCCGTCGTTTAGGGATATGACCGGCAAGGCGAACAGCCTTTTACTTCGATACATGGTTCTCCCTCCTTTTCTCCCGTTAAAATCTATGCCACAAAGCCGATTATTATGCTAATTTTTGGAACATACTTTTAAACAGGTTGTACTGGTTGTGCCAAAAAACCTTAAGGAGGTAGGTCTGTATGGAAGTTGTCACGGTAACAGCGGAAAAGAGGTCGGTACTGGGCAAAGGGGCTGTCAACAGGCTGCGTCGTCAAGGGTTTGTACCGGGCATTCTCTACGGGGAGAAATGCGGCAATGTACCGGTGGCCATTGACGAAAAGGAGTTCCGGAAGGTGGAACTGGGAACGGGTAAAGTATTCAAAGTGGTGGTAGCCGGCGAGCAAGAACACAGCGTAATCGTCCGGGAAATGCAGCGAGATCCTGTTTCCCGGCGTCTCACCCATGTGGATTTGCTGGAAGTATCCATGAATGAACCCATCGAAGTGATTGTGCCCATCAGAATCGAGGGCGAGGCCAAGGGTGAAAAAGTTGGCGGCGTGCTCCAGCACGGCCTCAGGGAAGTGGAAATCAAATGCCTGCCTAAGGATATTCCGGAGGCCATAACGGTGGATATCTCCGCCTTGGATATCGGTGACTCCATCAAGGTGGAGGACCTGGTGCCCCCGGCAGGGGTGACCGTTTTGACGGAACCGGACCAGCTGGTGGTGACCGTCATTGCCGCCCAGCATGCCGAGGCAGTGGAGGAGGAAGGCGAAGGAGCCGCTCCGGAGGCAGCGGAAGCTCCCGCGGCGGAGTAGCCTCTATCGATATAGATGTGATTGGGAAGGAAGGGGTGACCCTTCCTTTCTTTGATTCTTGAAAGGCATAGATTTGCCTAAACTTGGACAAACTAAGGCGGTGGAATAATAAGCCAAGGGTGTGTCCGACGTGAAGAAGCCTAAGAAGATCCGGCGGGAAGCGGCCCGGGAACCCTACGAAGGCAACCGGCATGAGGAGCAAATAGCGGATCTCGAGTTGTGGCCTGATCTGGATCATAATATCGCCGTGCTGAAGGGCCGGCTGGGGGGCAGCCCCGACATCATCTTTCATGAATTGCTCATCGGGTTGGATGAAATCCGGGCCTGCCTGGTTTATACCGACGGTTTGATTGACCGGACCGTCGTCACCCAGGACATCATGGGTGCTCTCCAACTGGGGATTCCCCTCTTGGAAGCGGAAACGGGCCGCTCGATGCTGCTGGAGGATTTAATCAAAAGACTGAAAACCAGGGCCATCCAAAGCGGTGAAATCAAAAAAGAAAAGCGGGTTAAAGATTTAATCGGCGCTGCTCTGGGCGGCGGGGTGGTGCTCCTGGTGGAAGGCTGTGCCGAGGCCCTGATCATCAGTGCACCCGGTTGGCCCAGCCGCGGCATCGACGAACCCAGTACCGAAGTCCTCATCCGGGGACCCAGGGACGGTTTCAGTGAAACCCTGCGCTCAAACACGGCTCTATTAAGGCGCCGCATCAAAGACCCGGGGCTCAGGATCGAAAGCCTGAAGCTGGGGGAGCGTTCCCAAACGGAAGTAGCCATCTGCTATATCTATGATATCGTCAGCCTGGACGTGCTGGAGGAAGTGCGGAAAAGACTTAGCAAAATCAATATTGACGCCATTTTGGAAGGCGGCTATGTGGAACAGCTCATCCAAGACAGCTACTGGTCTCCCTTTCCCCAGGTCCAGTACACGGAAAGGCCCGACAAGGCCGCGGCGGCGGTGCTGGAAGGCCGGGTGGTGATCCTGGTAGACACTACGCCTTTCGCTTTAATTGTCCCGGCCACCTTTGTCCAGTTTTTCCAGAGCCCGGAGGATTATTACGAGCGCTGGATCATCGGCTCCTTGACCAGGGTAACCCGGTATATCGCTTCTTACATGGCGGTCTTTATTCCCGGTTTGTACGTGGCGGCGGTGGCTTACCATCCCGGGTTGATCCCCATTAAACTGGGGCTGGCCATTGCCGCCTCCAGGGAAGGGGTGCCGTTTCCCATCTTTGTGGAAGTGCTGCTGATGGAGGCCGCTTTTGAATTCCTGCGGGAAGCAGGTGCCAGGCTTCCCAAGGCCATCGGCCAGACCATCGGCATTGTGGGCGGTCTCATTATCGGCGATGCGGCGGTGCGGGCCAACATCACCAGCCCCATTTTGGTGATCATGGTGGCGACCACCGCCATCGCCTCCTTTGCCATTCCTTCCTACAGCCTGGGGATCGGTTTTAGAATGCTGCGCTTTCCGGCGATTATCCTGGCAGGGGTGCTCGGTATATACGGGGTAGTCCTGTCATTCATCCTGATCAACATCCACATGGTGACCCTGAAAAGCTTCGGCATAAATTATTTGTCGCCCTTTACCCCTTTCCTGTTCAGCGACTGGAAAGATTTGGTGATCCGTATGCCCTGGCGCACTTTCATCAAGCGGCCCGTTTACACTAAACCCCAGGATTTGGTGCGCCAGCAAGTGAACCCGCAAGAGGGTGATGCAAATGAAAGCGACGGCAATTAAAGATGTGCTTACCAGCAGGCAGCTGCTGGTGATCCTGACCACGGTGACCATGGCCATGAATAGTTTTACCGCACCCAGAACCGTAGCTCAACAGGCCGGCCGGGACGGGTGGCTGTCCATGATCCTGGCCGGCGTGTGGAGCATGCTGGTGGCGGTGACGGCAGTGCGGCTGGCAAGTCTTTTCCCCCGCCAGTCGCCCAATGGGTGGATCCCGCAGCTTTTGGGACAATGGGTGGGGAAATTGTTTATTTCCTTCTACATCCTCTTTGTTCTCCTGTCGGCAGCCTGGACCCTGCGGGTGTTTTCCGATGTCCTGAGAATATACTTACTGCCCAGCACCCCCGCGGAAGTCGTCATCTTTTCCTTGCTGTTGTGCGTGCTCTATGTGGCCAGCTACGGGATCAATCCCATGGCGCGGGTGACTGATATCCTTTTTCTGGTTGGAATAGTCCCGGGATCAATTTTAATAGTTGCCTTTCAAACGGATAAGAATCTGGGAGAACTGCTGCCGGTGATGGCGGAGGGTTTCCTGCCGGTGGTGCAGGGTATCATGCCCGCCCTGCCTCTTTATCATGGTTGGATGACCGCTATTTACTTGGTGCAGTTCATGGATACCCCTAAGGAAGCCACCCGCGCCGTGGCCGTGGCCCTGGCCGCGCTGGCACTGTTTTTTACCTCGGGTTACGTTTTGGCTATTGCTACCTTTGGCCCTTTGGAACTACAATACTTGTTGTACCCGGTGGTGGAACTGGTGCGGGAAATGGAAGGGATCAAAGGTTTCATTGAAAAGCTGGATTTGCTGTTTCTCATTGCCTTTATCATCGGTAGTTTTGTTTCGGTGACCTTTACATACTACGTGTCTGCTCTGGCCGCCTCCCAGTTCTTCAAGCTGCGGGATCATCGTCCCCTGCTCTTCTGCCTGTTACCCCTGCTTTATTTCCTGGCCCTGTTGCCCAGCTGCTACAAGGCGGCGGAACAGCTGGGAGAATGGGTCAGCTACGGCGGTTTGGCTCTGGACCTGCTCGTTGTCGCCCTGGTAGTCCTAGCCTGGTACAAGATGCGAAAAGGAGGCTTGGGCACCCATGGGGAGTAAGGAAAAACGGGTATGGCTCCTCCTGCCGGTGGTGCTCCTGTCCATGGTCTCCGCGGGCTGCTGGGATTTGTGGGAACTGGAAGAGCGGGGGTTGGTGCTGGCGGTGGGCATCGAGGAACTGCCCGACGGCCGGCTGCAAGAAACCACCGGAGTGGAAAACCAATTGTTGGGCAATATTTCCGACCGGGTGATCGAAGTTACCTACCAGTTTGCCATTCCCGGCGACTTCAGCGGGCAAGAAGGAAACGGTGGCCCGAGTTACTATAATATGACCACCACTACTTTGAACTCGGAGATTATAGTGAGGGGCTTGGCGGGCACCAGGAGCAGCCGCCGGGGGGACCTGACGCACTTGCAGGTGATGGTCTTGGGGCAGGAGGTGGCCAAGGGTGGGATCTATCCCGTTTTGGAACGGTTTATCCGGGATCCGGAAGTGCGGAAGCAGGTTATTGTGCTGGTCACGGAAGGGGACGTGAAAGAAGTGCTGGAGGTTACCAACCAGCAGGAACGCCTGCCGGCCCTGTACCTGACGGCATTGATGGAAAACAGTTCCCATATGCAGCGGATCCCGCCGGAGGTTTCCCTCATGAAGGTCTTTCGCTATATTTTGGAGGACAGCGTCTATGTCATTCCCAAGGTGACCCCGGGAAAAATCGATTCAAAACTGGCGGGCGGCGGCATCTTTCATGGAGACCGGCTGGTGGGCTGGTTGGGGGAGATGGAGACGGTCATTTACCGCTGGATCACCAACCAGATGACCTCATCTCCCATTGTGACGGCATCTCCCTTGAGTCCCAGTTACAAGCTGGTGGATGGCTACCTGGCGGAGCGTTCCAAGACCGTGGTTCGCCCGGTGATCCGGGACGGAACCATTAAATTCATCCTGAACATCAGGACCGAGGGAAGTCTTTTGGAGCGGCAATTGGCCGAAGAGCTGTGGAATGATCAGGTCTTGGCCTCCATCAGGCGGGATTTGGCCGCTGAGCTGGCCGGGAACATCGAGCTGCTGATCAAGAAAGCCCAGGAAGAGTGGCGTTTAGATATTTTCGGCTTTGGGCGCTGCGTGGAACAGCATTATCCCCGGGTCTGGGCGGAGATCAAGGACCGGTGGCATGATACTTACTTCCCCGCGGCGGAGTTCGAGGTCGATGTGGACATTACCATAACCAGAACGGGTATCGTGAGTTAGGAGGCTGTGGATGGGTGGTCTAAACATTTTCGAGATGGCCCATGTATTAAGCTTGGTCTTTAGCGGCTGGTGGCTGCTGGTTACCTGGTTCATGGGTGTCTGGTCCCTGGTGGTGATCAACCCGGCTTTACAGCAGAGGGGATTGATCCGGGAAGCGGAACTGGCCTTCTTCGGCGGCTGGTTTTGGATTGGGTGCGGCCTGTTAACCTTTGCCCTTTCCTATATTTTCGTCAGGTATTTTTGAAGGAGAAAAGGATACGAGACCAGAAATAAAGGTAAGGAAACCGGAGGAAACAGGTGGGTAAAGATGAAATTGATTGTTGGTTTAGGGAATCCCGGTATCAGGTACGAGACCACGAAGCACAACGTCGGGTTTATGGTGGCCGACCTGATCGGGGATAAGTTGGGCCTTCATTTCAAAGCCTCTAAACATGAGGCTTTAGTAGCGGAAGGTCATTACCAGGGTCGCAAGATAGTGCTGGCCAAGCCGTTGACATACATGAATCTTTCCGGCCGGGCCGTCTTTTCCCTGGTTAACTGGTATAAAATAAATCTGCAAGATATTGTGATTGTCTACGATGATATGGACCTGGAAGTGGGGCGGATCAGAATTCGCGGCCAGGGCAGTGCCGGCGGCCAGAAGGGGATGGCATCGATTATTCAGGCCTTAGGCACGGATAACTTGCGGCGGGTGCGCATCGGCATCGGCCGCCCGCCCGCCGGCTGGAGTGCCGCGGACCATGTTTTGAGCCCTTTTTCCGAAGCGGAATGGGCGGTCATGCAGGAAGTGCTGCCCCGGGCGGCGGAGGCGGCCTTGGCCTTGACCTGCGAGGCATTAGAACAAGTGATGAATGCCTATAATAGATAATGGGAGATCAAACACTGGCTCGGAAAAGAGGTGTGGCCTTATTTATATCCTGGCAGGCGCAGTGGCGGCCTGTTTAGCCTGGCTTCTTAATCGTTTCCTGTACGGGCGCTTCGGTTCCTCCGTGGTGGGCACCATGGTTCCGGTGCTTGAGGAGCTCTTGAAGACGGGACTGGCTGTCCTGTGCCGCACTTCCATCATCGGTACCCACGGCGTGTTTGGTATGGTGGAGTTTGTTTGGGATTTCTCAAACCCGGGTACCGGCCACTGGCTGCCTGCCCTGGCGGGGCTGTTGTCCCATTTGTTGTACGGCTTTCTCACCTACTGGATTGCTCTCCTGACGAACAATTTAGGCCTGGGAGTACTGGTGGCGGCAGTGGTGCACATGGCTTGGAACAGGCTCATGCTGCGGCTGGACAGTTGACCCGGTATCAATCATGAAAAGAATTTATGGGGGTTCATATGAGCTTTACAAGTTTACTTGAAATTCTGACAGATCACGGACAATTTAAGGATATGGCAAGACACCTGTCCCGGGCTGAGGCGAAACTGGCGGTGTTCGGCCTCACCGACGGGTTGAAGCCTTATTGGTGGAGCGCTTTGGCTGTTTCCGGCCAAAGCCAATGCCTCATTATCACCCGGGATGAGTTAAGCGCCAAAGGCATTGCCAAGGACCTGGCCCTGTTTGTCCCGGCAGAGGAGATCTTGTTGTTTTACGGGCAGGAATTCGTGCCGTACCAGGTTTTTGCCAAGGGCAGGGAGGCTGTGAGCCAGCGGATTAGGACCTTGACGAAACTGGTACTGGAAAAGCCGTCCTTTGTGATTGCCACCCCGGAAGCTTTTTGCCAGAAGCTGATGCCGAATCGGGTTTTTCGCAGCGCATTGTTAACTATTACCAGGGGCCAGTCCTTAGATCGAGACGAACTGGCCCGGCGTTTAGTTGAACTGGGCTATGAGCGGGTGGAATTGGTGGAAGCTCCCGGGCAATTTGCCCTGCGGGGCAGCTTGGTGGATGTTTTCCCGCCGAACCACCTCAAACCGGTGCGGGTTGATTTCTTTGATGAAGAGATAGACTCCCTCCGCTATTTCGATGAGGAAAACCAGCGCACCATCGAGATGATTGCCGAGGTGGTGATCAGCCCGGCGGAGGAAACCCTGTTACCGGCCGGGGGGCAGGAGAAGGCCGTCACGGAATTGAGGGAAAAATGGCAGGAAGCGGTTCGCCGGCTGCAAAAGTTAAAGAAAAAAGCGGCAATTCAGGAATTAAACCAGAAAATGGAGCAGCTGCTGGAGCAGTTGGAACAAGGAATTAAACCGGAGAATCTGGAGCGGTTTCAACCGTTTTTTTATCCTGACCAGGAAACTATTCTTGCCTACTTCTCCACCCCGCCGGTGGTTTTATTGGATGAACCGCAGGTATTGTGGGACAAGTGGCTCCATTACGAGCAAGAACGAGGCGAGGCTTTTGTGGAGCTCCTGGAAACGGGCAAGGTGTTACCCGGGCAGGAAAAGCTTTACGCGGAAACGGAAGCGATTAAGGGGATTTTGGCCCGCCACCGGGTGGTGGCTTTCGCCTCCCTGCCGCAAAAACTGGAACTCGTAAACCCGGAAGGTATCGTGCACGTGCAAGCAAAAACGATGCATCCCTTTCTGGGTAAAATAGACCTCTTTAGAGATGACGTGGCCCATTGGAAAGGACAGCACTACTCCGTGGTGCTGGTGGTCGGCTCCCGGGAGCAAGGGGAACAGCTTAAGGAACTGCTTATGGAACACGGCATCGAAGGGGTAATCAAGGATGAGTTAACGACCCGGGTTTATCCGGGCCAGGTGGTAATCCTGGTGGGCCACTGGCGGCAGGGATTTGACTATCCGGCTTTAAAACTGGCTGTCATCACCGAAAAGGAGATTTTCGGGCAGAGGACTTCCTCCCGCCGTTCGCGGGCTTCATCCCAAGCCGGGGTGAAAATCAGCAGCCTCACCGATCTCCAGGAAGGGGATTATGTGGTCCACACCCAGCACGGCATCGGCCGCTATTTAGGCGTGCAGCGGTTGGAGGTGGGAGGTGTCTACCGGGATTACCTGCACATCCAGTACCGCGGGGCGGACCGGCTGTACGTGCCCATTGACCAGATTGACTTGATCCAGAAATATATCGGAGCGGAAGGGCAGCCACCCCGTTTGAATAAACTGGGGGGTTCTGAATGGACCCGGGTCAAGAACCGGGTGAAGGCCTCCGTCCGCGATATGGCGGAGGAGTTGATTAAACTCTATGCGGCCAGGGAAACGGCTATCGGTCATGCCTTTTCCCCGGATTCGCCCTGGCAGCAGGAATTCGAAAGCCAGTTTCCCTATACGGAGACCCCGGATCAGCTGCGGGCCATTGATGAAGTAAAGAGGGATATGGAAAAACCCAAGCCCATGGACCGGCTCCTCTGCGGTGATGTGGGGTACGGGAAAACGGAAGTGGCTTTGCGAGCTGCTTTCAAGGCGGTCAGTGACGGGAAGCAGGTGGCGGTGCTGGTACCCACCACTGTTCTGGCCCAGCAGCATTATCATACTTTCCGGGAGCGGATGGCTTCTTTTCCGGTCACCATCGGGTTGCTCAGCCGTTTTCGCACCCCGAAAGAACAGGCGGAAGTGATCAGGGGCCTTAAAAACGGTGCGGTGGACATCGTCATCGGCACCCATCGCTTGCTTTCCCCGGACGTCAGTTTTAAGGATTTGGGGCTTTTGATCATCGACGAGGAGCAGCGGTTCGGTGTAGCCCATAAGGAAAAGCTGAAGCAACTAAGGCAAAACATCGATGTCCTGACCTTGACGGCCACGCCGATTCCCAGGACCCTGCATATGGCTTTATCCGGGGTGCGGGATATGAGTATCATCGATACTCCGCCGGAAGACCGGTACCCGGTGCAGACTTACGTGGTGGAGTACCACCCGGAATTGATCAGGAATGCCATCCGGCGGGAGTTGGGGCGCGGCGGGCAGGTATACTATATCCATAACCGGATCATGGACTTGGAAAAGGTGGCCGTAGAAGTAAAAGAGCTGGTGCCGGAAGCCAGGGTGGCCCTGGCCCACGGGCAGATGAAAGAAAACGAACTGGAAGATGTGATGCTGGCCTTTGTCGAAGGGGAATATGATGTGCTGGTTTCCACCACTATTATTGAAAACGGCCTGGACATTCCCAACGTCAATACTCTCATTGTCAATAACGCGGATCACCTGGGGTTAGCCCAGCTGTACCAGCTCCGGGGCCGGGTGGGGCGTTCCAACCGGCTGGCCTACGCCTACTTTACTTTTGAGCCGAACAAAGTGGTCAACCAGGTGGCGCAGAAACGGTTGAATGCGATTAAAGAATTTACCGAGTTTGGTTCCGGTTTCAAGATCGCCATGCGAGACTTGGAAATCCGCGGGGCGGGGAACCTTTTAGGCCCGGAGCAGCACGGCCAGATCTTGGCCGTGGGATTTGAAATGTACTGCCGCCTTTTGGAAGAGGCCATTGAAGCAGCCAAAGGGATAAAAGCGGTTGAGAAAAAAGAAGAAAAGGAAATGGCTGCCATCGAATTGGCTGTCAGTGCCTACCTGCCCGACGATTACATCAGCCAGTCCGGCTTTAAGATGGAGATGTACCGCCGCTTGGCCGACGCCAGGACGGTGACGGAAGTGGATGAAGTGGACGAGGAACTCTTCGACCGGTTCGGGGAGCTGCCCCCGCCGGCCAGGCATCTCCTGCGGATTGCCACCCTGCGGGTGATGGCGACGGAACTGGGCATCAAGAGAATAGGACAAACCGCCCAGGAAGTTATCATCGAAGCTTCCCCCGCTTTCCCGTTAAAGGGAGAAAAGTTGATCCTGCTGGCTCAGGCTTTCCCGCGCAAACTCAGCTTTTCCACCGCCGGCGGCTTGACCATCAAGTTTAAGACCGGCGAGCTGCAGGAAGAGGGCTTGCTGGAAGGGCTGGAAAGACTTTTAAACGAGATGAAAAACCTTGCGTCCCCAGCGGCAGGTTGATATAATGGGCATGTCTGAGTTGACCCAATTGAGGAAGGTAGTGATCATGTGAGAAAAATGTCCCGAAGAGCCCTTGGGGGGATGCTGGTTTTTCTGGTGCTGGCCGTAGCCTTGGTGGCCGGCGGGTGCCGCAGCGAAAAGGCGGAAGTGGTAGCTGAGGTCAACGGCACGAAAGTGACCAGGGAACAGCTGGATCAAAGAGTCCAGCAGTACAAAACCATGTTTGAACTACAGGGCTTCCGGTTCGACGGGGATGAAGGAAAGGAAATGCTGGCGCTGTTAGAGCGGGAAAGCTTAAACCAAATCATCCTGGAGACTCTATTATTAGATGAAGCAAAGAAACAAAACATCTCCGTAACCAAAGAAGACATCCAGGCCAGTTACGATGAATTGGTGGCCCCGTACGGAGAACAAGCTTTCAAGGAATTGCTCAAACAGCAAAATCTCACCGAAAAACAGCTTAAAGCAGACATCGAGCTGATGCTCTTGCAGGACCGGTTGTTTGAGAAGGTCACCGGAGGGATCACGGTGGGGGAGGACCAGGTCAAAGAGTATTATGAGGCCCATAAGGAAGACCTGGTACAGTACCGGGCCAGCCATATTCTGATTAGGCCTGACCAGGAAGCCGAGGACCAGGAAGAAGCCAACCGGCAGGCCAAGGCTAAAGCGGAAGCCTTAATCAAGGAATTAAACCAAGGGGCTGATTTTGCCGAGCTGGCGAAAGAAAATTCAGCCGACGGGTCCGCGGCTAACGGCGGCGATTTAGGCCAGTATTTCACCCGGGCTGAGAGCCCCTACATCACCGAATTTACGGAAGCAGCCGTCAGCCTTAAGGTGGGAGAATACACCCAAGAACCGGTGGAAACCGTCTTCGGCTATCATATTATCAAACTGACGGACAAGAAAGAGAGCTTTGAAGAGTTAAAGGACGACCTTCTGGCTCGCCTGGAAAAAGAGGAAAAGAACAGGGCCTTTGATGACTACTTTGCCAAGGTCAGGGAAGAGGCGAATATTATCAATTACCTGGAAGAAGATAGCTCCGAATAACCCGCAACGGCGGGTTATTTTATTTTACCGGGGCAGTGCATAATTGTACCTGGAAAAGAGAATTATAGTATTACTTCATAAAACAACAACTCGGGGGATGACGCTGGAACAGGACGAGCTTTAAGTTTTTTAAAGGGACAGTGGAAAAAAATGAATAATTAGCCTCATGCCCATATATACTAGGATTGAAAACTCCTAGAAATCAGGCCAAAGGAGGGATAACGCGGGAATGAAGGCGACAGGTATTGTACGACGGATAGATGATTTGGGCCGAGTAGTGATCCCGAAAGAGATACGGAGAACACTTCGGATCCGGGAAGGGGACCCCCTGGAGATCTTTGTGGACCGGGAAGGGGAAGTCATTTTAAAGAAATATTCGCCCATTGGTGAACTAGGCGATTTTGCTAAAGAATATGCGGATTCATTGCACGAAGCCATTGGCCATATAGCTTGCATTACGGACCGTGACACCATCGTCGCGGTAGCCGGTGCGCCCAAGAAAGAGTTTTTGAATAAACCGATTGGTCAAGCGGTGGAGAAAGTCATTGAAGAGCGCAAGTCAGTCATTATCAATGATCCTGGTCAGCACAACCTCTGCAAGACCTGCATTACCGCCGATCAAGAAAACTGCCCCTTTACAGCGGAGGTGATTGCCCCGATTATTGCCGAAGGGGATCCCATCGGCGCGGTAATTCTCCTTTCCAAAGATCCCAATGTGACCATGGGAGAAATGGAACTGAAACTGGCGGAGACCGCAGCGGGATTTTTGGCAAAACAGATGGAGCAGTAAGGCGAGGCGTCAACGACGCCTTTTTTCATTCTAATTCCAAAGGAGCTTGTATATGCTTATACCAGGCAAAGTTCCGTTGGAAGGGTGTTATGATGGCCGGAGGAAAATTTTTTAAGGGGACCGTGCTGCTGGCCCTGGCCGGGTTCTTCACCAAGCTCATCGGGGCCGTGTACCGGATACCGCTGGCGCGCCTGTTGGGTGCCGAAGGCATGGGGTTGTACCAGATGGCTTATCCCGTCTACACCATGCTCTGGGCTTTATCGGCGGCGGGAGTGCCGGTGGCCGTCTCCCTTTTGGTAGCAGATCAATTATCCGGTTCTAACCGCGCCGGCGTCAAGCGGGTCTTAACCAGTGTCCTGGTAATCATGTCCCTTACCGGCGCTCTCTTTTCCTTCCTGGTTTACCGCGGGGCGGCTTTTTTTGCCCAGGCGGTGCTCCATGAGCCCAGAGCCTACTTTGCCATTGTGGCCATTTCACCCGCCGTGTTCTTTGCCTCCCTGTCCGCCGTCCTGCGGGGCTATTTTCAAGGCTTTCAAGAAATGGGACCCACCGCCTCCTCCCAGGTGGTTGAGCAGTTGGTCAGGGTAGTGACGGTACTGGCGCTGGTGTATTATCTCTTGCCCTACGGTTTGGAAATAGCGGCGGCCGGTGCCGCTTTCGGGGCGGTCACCGGCGCCATGGCTTCCTTAGCTTTGTTATATTATGTGTTCAAAAAGTGGCAAGCTAGTCCTTACCGGGCCGGCAGCAGCGGTCTTCCTGGTCCGGCGGAAATAGCCGCGGTGGGAAGGAAACTGGCCCAAACCGCTTTGCCCCTGTCTCTCGGGGGGATCGTGCTGCCGGTGATGCAAGTGGTGGATGCTTCCATCGTTCCCTTGCGGCTGCAGGTTGCAGGGTTGTCGCCCGGCCAGGCCACGGAACAATTCGGCCAGCTGGCGGGGATGGCGGCGACCCTGATTAACTTGCCGGCCATTGTTCCCGTGGCACTGGCCACCAGCCTGGTGCCGGTGATTTATGAAGCTTACGCCGGCCGCCGCTACCGCTGGCTCCAAGCCCGCATCCGCACTGCGGTAAGAATCACAGTTCTGTTAATGATCCCGGCCGCGGTGGGATTATGGGTGCTGGCGTATCCCATCTGCGGCCTGCTGTATGACTTGCCCGCCGTGGGACGTCCCCTCAGGTTTTTGGCCCCCGGGGTCCTGGCGTTTGGTTTATACCAGGTCTGTGCCGGTGTCCTGCAGGGGCTGGGCAAAACCTACTTGCCGGCGGTGCACCTGGGGGTGGGGGTCCTGGTGAAGAGCTACTTGAGCTATTGGCTGGTGACCTGGCCTTACCTGGGCATTAACGGGGCCGCCCTGGCGACGGTCACGGGTTTTAGCGTAGCTTTTTGGCTCAATTACCGGGCCCTGAGCAGGCTTGCCGGTTTCCGGTTCCCCTGGGCTTTTATCGGCAAACCTGCTCTTGCTGCAGGTATCATGGCCATTGTAGTATACTGGATCTATACGGGAACAGCACCCCTGGTGGGAAACAATGTGGCTACGCCGGTGTGCGTAGTCGCCGGGGCGGTTACTTACGGGGCGGGGCTGCTGGTGCTTGGTGCCGTGGAGGCCGCCGACCTGGAACAATTGCATGGAGGCCCTTTTATGGGTAAAATAATTAGAGCTTTGCAAAAACTGCGCCTATTACGGTAGCAGCAGGCGATGATGAAGTTATTTGCACGGTGCGTGTATAGTTGGCCGGATTGTGGAACAAATTAGTAAAGGAAGGGAACCTTATGGCTAGTGCTTACCCGTTAGATCCCCTGGTACAGATCATGCAGGAACTGCGAGGGCCTCAGGGCTGTCCTTGGGACAAAGAACAGACCCATGAAAGCCTGAAACGGTATCTGGTCGAGGAAACCTATGAGGTAATTGAAGCCATTGAAATGGCGGACATGCATAAACTGCGAGAGGAGTTGGGAGATCTATTACTGCAGATTGTTTTTCATGCCCAGTTGGCCAGTGAAAAGGCAGCCTTTGACATGAACGATGTGGTGGCTGCCATCGTCCACAAGATGCGGGCCAGGCATCCCCACGTGTTTGGGCAGGAAAAAGTGGAGTCCGCCGCTCAGGTGCTTGATAACTGGGAGAACATCAAGGACAAGGAAAAGGCGAAGGCAGGTAACCGGAAAACCCTGATGGATGTGCCGCGGGGACTGCCGGCCTTGCTGCGGGCGGAGAAAATCCAAGCCAGAGCGGCGCGGGTAGGTTTTGACTGGCCTGATGTGCAGGGTGCCTGGGAGAAAGTGCAAGAAGAGCAAGAGGAGCTGTTGGCGGCGCTGGAAAAGGGACAGGCCGAGGAGATCCGGGATGAATTCGGGGATCTATTGTTTGCGCTGGTCAATGTGGCCAGGTTCCTGCAGGTGGACCCGGAAGAGGCATTGAGCAGGACGGTGGACAAGTTCATGCAAAGATTTCGGAAGATGGAAGAAATGGCGGCTGCCCGGGGTGTGGATTTAAACCAATTGGATCTGGCCGGGCTGGACAAGCTCTGGGATGAGGCGAAAAAACAAGAAAAATAAATGGCAAAACTTATGGTAAAATCGGGATTCAGGCAGGAATTCCGGGGACTTTAGCGAATTAGCTAACACGGTATTTATTATTACCTTTAGGAGGGATCTTGTTGAACAAGGCTGATCTTGTCAATGCGGTGGCTGAAAAAGCTGAATTAACTAAAAAGGACGCTGAAAAGGCTGTCAATGCAGTATTTGCCAGTATCGAAGAAGCTCTGGCCCGTGACGAGAAAGTTCAGTTGGTAGGTTTTGGTACTTTTGAAGTGAGGGACCGGGCCCAGCGCACCGGGAGAAATCCCAAGACAGGTGAAGAAATTGTCATCCCGGCTTCTAAGGTGCCTGCCTTCAAGCCCGGTAAAGCCCTGAAAGAGGCTGTCGATAAGAAGTAGGACCATGCGTCTTGACAAGTGGCTGAAAGTATCCCGGATCATCAAAAGGCGTACGGTAGCGAAAGAAGTCTGTGATGCCGGTAAGATTTTCATCAACGACCGCCCGGCTAAAGCGGGAACGGAAGTGAAGGCAGGGGATGAATTGACCCTGCAGTTCGGGTCCCGTACTATGCGGGTAAGGGTGCTGGCAACTCCGGATACGATCAGTGCCGATCAAGCCCATACATTGTACCAAGAATTGCAGTAGGGTGATATGCCATACATAAAATTGCCCCACCAGGAAAAGCTATTAGTAAATTCCTTGGCTGGGGTGATTTCATTTTATGGAAAAAAACCGGAATAGGGTTGGATTGGCATGGGCCCTTATTCTTATCATGCTTTTTCTTGCCGTAGGGTGCCGGCAGGCAGCCAAAAAACCAGAAGCACCCGATAATAAAATGGGACAAGAACCAGTGATCAGCCTCTACATCCATGAAACAGGCGAAACAAAGCAGATCCCCATTGAGGAGTATTTAGAAGGGGTAGTGGCGGCGGAGATGGATCCCAACTGGCCCGACGAAGCCCTGGCAGCCCAGGCTATCCTGGCCAGGACCTTTACCATGAAGAAAATCGAAGAAGGCGGCGTTAAGGCCCATGGTACTGATGCCTCCACCGATGTGGAAGAATTCCAGGCTTATAACCCGGAAAGAATTAACGACAAAGTGCGCCGCGCCGTGCAGCGCACCAGGGGAGAAGTAGTCACTTACGAAGGGAAATACATCAACGCCTGGTTTCATGCCGACAGCGGTGGGAAAACGGCTGCCTCGGCGGTGGAAGGGCTGGAATTCCGCCGGGAGCCTGCCCCGTATATCAAGAGTGTAGAAGATCCCGGTCATGCCATTACCGTGCCGGAGAATAAGAGCTGGACCGCGACCTTTAGCCCGGAGGAAGTGCGCCAGGCCGTCCGCCAGGCCACCGGTAACGATCCTGGGCCTGTAACCGGCGTGGAAATCGTGAAAAGAGGCCCCTCCGGACGCGTGACCAGCATCAGGGTGAATAATACCACCTTGAGCGGTCCGGCCCTGCGGCTGGCCCTGGGTAGTGAGGTCATGCGTTCCACCTTGCTGGACGACATCGGGGTGGAACAGGGCCAGGTGGTCATCCGGGGCAAGGGCTACGGTCACGGGGTCGGTATGAGCCAGTGGGGCGCCCGGGCCCTGGCGGAACAAGGCAAGAAAGCGGAGGAAATAGTGACCTACTTTTTCCGGGACGTAAAGATCGAAAAACGGTGGTAACCGGCGAAGGATTGCTTCCTCAGTCTTCTGCCTCCGGTGAAACCGGTCACCGGTCTTGGGCAAATCATCAAGGCAAGATAACTCTGGTTGTAAAGCAAAAGGCTAAAGTTGAGCTCTTAACAATGGCGGACCCTGTGGCGACGACGCTGCGGGGTTTTTGCATATTTCCACGGTGTCAGGCATAAGTATTGTTAGAAACCAGGCATACGGCAGGAGGGGAGGCCATGGAAAGCCGTCAACACAGCTTGCACTTGAAAGACCGGAGCAGTCTGACTGCCAGCGGGGTGTCTCATGTAGATAATTATGACGAGCATACGATTACCATGCATACCACTTTGGGAGTTTTGACCATCAAAGGAGAGAATTTAAATATCAGCAACCTAAATCTCAATGAAGGAACTCTGGAGGTAAGCGGCCGGGTGGATGAATTGATTTACTCGGAGCAGCAGGGGAAAAAGGCCAAAGGGATGCTGCAAAGGATCTTTAAATAGGCAGGCGGTGAAGTCCGTGGTACCGGTGTTGGAACAATTCCAATCCTTTTTTTTTACGGTGCTGATAGGGCTGCTTCTCGGGTTTATCGTGGACGGGTACCGCACCTTGGCGAACCGTGTACCCGGCAAATCTGCCCTCCGGATGGCGGGGGATATCCTCCTCTGGGTGTTCTTGGCAGGACTGGTCTTTTTTTTATTGCTCCTCAATAACTGGGGGGAAGTTAGGGCCTATGTGTTGATCGGCATGGCCGTGGGTTTAATGATCTACCGCCGTAAATGTAGTTCCTATGTAGTTCGTTTCTGGCAGACGGTCTTTGTTGCAGCGGGAAAATTATGGAGATTAGCCGTCGCTCTTCTATTGTTCCCTTTTCGTTTCATGCAAAAGATCTTATTTGTGCCCCTGGGGATCGTAAGCATGGGGCTGGATTGGCTCTGGCGATTATGGCGGGGGATCCTGCGCCGCCTGGGTTTGAGCCCACGCCGGTGGCGAGAGAAGATCAAGAAATTGCTGCGCCGGCGAAAATAAGTTTTGGGTACTAGCAGGAACTGCCAAAAGGCCGTAGAAATAGATATGTACAAAATTTGTAGTTAATATATCCACAATTTGTGGATAATCCGTGGATGATATGTGGATAACTAGAGCGGCCGGAGTTGTTACACCAGATGCGCATGGAAATTCGGGGTGTGGAAAAATTAAGCTTTAGGGAACGGCAAGTAGTCGCATTAAAGGAAATGGGCAAGAGCACGGAACAAATCGCGAAACAGTTGGGGTTGAGCACCAGTACCGTAGCGACACTGTACAACCGGGCCAGGAGCAAAGGCTATGAAGTGGTCATCATTATACCCGGAGCAGCCCTTGGCATTACGGATCCGGATGATGAGGAGGCATAAGGCGGCAGTGGCTGGTTTGAAACCTTTGGCACCCTTGACCGGGGATGAAGAGCACGGTTTACCATATCCCCCTGTCATTACCTCGTCCCGCCAAAAAGGGCAGAAGAAAACACGGGCACGCTGGCGCTCCCTGATCGTGCTGGCGGTGGTTTTCTATATCCTGGCCACTTTGGTAGGATTAAAACTGGAGTTGTATCAAGCGGACCGGCAGTTGCTGGAATTACAGCAGCGCAAAGAACAATTGCTGGCTGAACACCAGCAGCTTTTGCAGGACAAGGAAAAACTGAACAGCCCCGCCTACATAGAGAGAAGAGCCAGGGAAGCCTTAGGTTTAATTAAGCCCGGCGAAAAGATCTTAACCCCGGCGAAGCCCGGACAGGTCCTGCCTCTTCAGCTAAAGGGCATTGACGAGATCGGCGATTAGGCGATTCACAGCGTGTTGACAGGGTTTTGGGCATTGGCTATAATGAAGTTACGTATGAATGTTTAGGGGGAGTTTCGCTAGCATGTCCATTGCAGTAGGCAGCATTGTTGAAGGCCGGGTAACAGGGATCACGAGATTCGGGGCTTTTGTGGAGCTTCCGGGAGGTGTTACTGGCCTAGTCCACATTTCCGAAGTAGCCGATGCCTACGTCAAAGATGTCAAGGACTACCTGAAAGAACAAGAGCAGGTTCAGGTCAAAGTCATTAACATTGACGAAAACGGGAAAATCGGTCTTTCCATCAAACAGGCGCGGCCCGATTACGAGCCGAGACCGCACCGGCGCCGTACCAGCGAGTCCTTTGAGGATAAGCTGAGCAAGTTCTTGCGGGACAGCGATGAAAAACTGGCCGATCTCAGGCGGCATACGGACGCCAAGCGAGGGGGCCGCGGCAGTTCAAGAGCGAGATTTTAGCACTATCCACCGGGATAGTGCTTTATTTGATTCCAGGGTAAGAGTGGGGGTAGGTTTGTGTTAGCTTCCATTGATTTGGGTACCAATTCGGCCCGTTTGCTAATCGGGCAAGTAAACCGTCATCGAGTCATAACTGTCCGCCGGCACCGTATCGTGACCAAAATGGGTACCGGCTTAAAGGAAACGGGCCATATTGAACGGGCCGCCCTGGCTCGTACCGCGGCGGCTTTGGAAGAATTCCGGCGGCTTATAGAAGAGCACCAGGCAAGTACCGTGGCCATTGTGGCTACCAGTGCGGCGCGCCGTGCCGCCAACGTGGCGGAACTGGTCCGTGAAGTGGAACGTATCTTTGGGGTAAAACTCAGGATCTTGGATGGACGGGAAGAGGCGATCTTAAGCTTTAAAGGAGCTCTCAGCGTGCTGCCGGCTGGATGGCGGGAAAGAATGCCGGTGGTCATCGACATCGGCGGCGGCAGCACGGAGATTTGCTTCCAGGCAGAAGACGGGCTGCGCGCCTTAAGCCTGGAATTGGGGGCGGTGCGCCTAACGGAGAATCCCATCTCCGCTGCAGCCTTGAGGCAGAAACTTGTACCCCTGCAAGGGATGCTGGCCGGTTGCCAGGCTTTCGTGCTGGTGGGCGTCGGCGGTACGGTGACCAGTCTGGCAGCTATGGAGCAGCGAATGCTCGTCTATGACGAGGAGAAAATCAACGGCTACAGGTTATCTCGCAGCACGGTAGACAAATGGCTGGCCATACTTGCCTCACTGACGTTGGCGGAGAGACAAAAACTGCCCGGTCTTGAACCTGCCAGGGCCGATATTATCGTGGCCGGCACGCAAATCCTGCAAGGGATCATGGACAGCCTGGGGGCGGCAGAGGTCCTGGCCTGCGAAGGAGACCTGCTCCACGGGCTGCTGCTGGAATACCAGCGGCTACAAGGATAGGGCTTGCCGGGTTTTTGCTTCCACGATGCCGTCGTTGGGCAGCCCATGGAGGGTCTGGTAGTATTTCACCGCTAGGGCGGTTAGGGCACCGAACCTCCCGTCAGCAGGCCCCCATAATAATCCTTCCTCTTTTAGTTTAAGCTGCAGGTTTACCACGTCAGGGCCCGTGGCGCCGGTTTTCAAGTCCCGGACTTGATAGCCGGGGAAGAATTGGATTTTCCCTTTGACAATCACCGGTGTGCCGTAGGTAACCCAGGGGTAGATTTCCTCCACGTCCCGGTTGTACATCCGGAAACAGCCGTGGGATGCCTCCCGGCCGATGGACCAGGGTTTGTTGGTCCCGTGAATGCCGTAGATGCCCCAAGGAACGTTCAGCCCTAACCACCTGGTCCCGAAGCCGCCGCCCCAGTTCGTGCTTTTATGAACAATCTTCCACTCCCCCACCGGAGAGGGGGTTTCTTTTTTGCCAATGGCGACAGGGTATTCTTTGTAGATCCCTCCTTGGGAATAAACCGTCAATGTCCTGCGGTCAAGATCAATGACGATTTTCACCGGTCCTTCCGGGGGAGGGGTGCGGCTGGTGACGGTCTTGTCCGTGCCCAAAGCCAGGGTTTGCCAAAACCTGCGGTTGACTACGCCGTTAACCTCTAAGCCGTGATCTCGCTGGAAAGACCGGACGGCTTGATCGGTGGCCTGGTCAAATCTCCCGTCCACGTCCCCGGGGGGATAACCCAGTTCCAGCAGGCGTTCTTCCAGTTCATAGATTTCATAGCTCACCATGGGAGGGTCGGTGAGGTAGTAGTTTTCATTTTCCGCCGTGCAGCCGTAATGGTGCGGCAGCAGGGAGGCAGCTCCCCAAGCAGGCCGTGCCGGGCCGGCAAAGAAGCATAATAACAAGAGCAGGCTGGTGATCCGCCGGTAATGCATAGCTGCTACCTCCAACGAAATCGCCGTTTTTCTTTAGGTTTTCTAATTTAGGTGCATTTATACATGCGGTCCCGCTCCTTTCCCGGACCGGTGCATAAGAAAGCCCGGATGACTACATAATAAAATGTAATTATAGGAGCGGAGGAGTTGGCGTGAAGTGTCAGCTAAGATCATGGCATTAGTGTTGGCTCTTACTTCGGGGATAGCCATGGCCCTGCAGGGCACCCTTAATTCCGCCCTGGCAAAAATCATTGGGCTCTTAGAAGCAACCTTGGTGGTGCATTTAACCGCCACCGTGACCATTTTACTGATGCTTTTCGGCTTCGGTTTGGGCAGCGGGGAACTGGGCAAGTTGAGAGAAGCACCCTGGTATTTGCTTTTAGGAGGGCTGCTGGGTGTGGCCATTACCTATTTGGTAGTGGCCAGCATTCCGAAGGTCGGGGTGGCCCTGGCGACGACGGCCATTATCGTGGGACAGGTGAGCACCGCTTGCCTGGTGGACCACTTGGGTTTGTTCGGTATGGAAAAATACCCGTTTACCTGGCACCGGTTAGCCGGTCTCATCCTTTTGGCCGCCGGCGCCCGGCTCATGTTGAGCAACAGTTGAAAAAAGCCCCTTGACTTTTTGGCAGGAATGAGGCATAATTTAAAAGTGCGAAACAGCATAGTAGAGTATGATGTGTGGCGGTGTAGCTCAGTTGGTTAGAGCATACGGTTCATACCCGTAGTGTCGTAGGTTCGAATCCTACCACCGCTACCATTTTGTGTCTAACGGCAGTTTTTATGTAAATAAGTTTCTAAGAAAATGGCCGTTGACATAAGTCGAAAAACATGCTAGAATAACACTCGTTGACGCCGCGGGAAGCGGCAATAATTGGCGACAAAAAAGGGTTGACGCAAGATAACCCGGCGTGATAGAATAAGGTTTGTCGTCACGAGGAACAGGTCTTTGAAAACTGAACAGTGGAATGGAGCACATGCCTAGCGCTATAGGGCTCG
>DULZ01000043.1 GCA_012840125.1 Clostridia bacterium
AAAGCAGGAACAGTGGCCGAATGTCGCAGGAATCGCGGCCGGATGTGACAGGAATCCTGCCCGGATGTCACAGGATTAGTGCCCGGATACGGCGAGAGGGCTGGCCGGATGGCGCAGGAATACTCAAGATACTATTCGGACAATTTCACTTTCTACAAGAAACCGGCACCATAGTGCCAGTGCCGGAACTTCCGCTTCTCCCGGTCGTTTTAGAGACCTGCTGGAAGGACTGTGGAGAATACTGTTTCTGCGTCCGTGGACTTACCGGTGGATACACGTCCCCGGAGGTTGTAATTGGCTAGCCGTAACAACTCATGACAGCAAGAGGCGGCGACCGGCAATGCTCCGGTGGCCGCCTCTTGCCCTTGGCTTGTTGATATTAGAGTTCCTCTTTCTTTATTGTTCGACATAAGGTACCGTGGTGTTGGCGTTGGGCATGACCAGGATCTTGGCGTCCGGCCCCAGCTTTTGCAGCGCCTTGGCCACTGCTTCCTCCACCGTGGCGGCCGGTTGGAAGAAGCATTTTTTCACCGCTTCATCGGGCATGCCGGAGACTAAAATGCCTTCTTTTTCTTTCAGCACCTGGCAGATGACCACGGCCTTGTGGGCACCCAAGACGAATTTTTCCTGCACCCACCGGATAGGATCGTCAATGCTTTGCGCCCGGTTAATCCAATCCTCGAAAAGGGGTTCCCCGTAACCTTCCGGGCATTCCGCCACCAGGATGATGATGCCGCCCTTGCGCACGGCATAGCTGGCGTTTTCAAAACCTTTCTGGGCCTGGTACAAGTTGATGTCTTTCGGACTGCCGCCGCAGCTGGCAAGGACGATGTCCGCCGGCTGGGAAACGGGGCGCTTGTACATCTTGTCCACCCATTTAACCCCTTCCCGGTGGGCTTGAATGGGATGCCCGGCGACGGCTTTCACGATTTCCTTCTTGGAATTGAGGACCACGTTGACGATGAATTTCACGCCGGCCAGAGCCCCGGCTTCCTCAATATCCTCCCGCATAGGGTTGCCCTCCAGCCTTCCGGCTTCCGTACCGGGGAGAAGCATGGCCCGGTGATTAGCCTCAATGCTCTTTTGGCTGCAGGCGCCGGGGAAGAGGGCTTTGTTGCCGGCGGTATAGCCCGCATTGTAATGGAATTCGATGTTACCGGTGGCAATTAACAGGTCCGCTTCCGCTACCGGCCGGAAAACCTCTACCGGTGTTCCCCTGGAAGTATTGCCGATGTGGATGCAGTCATTACGGTCATGATCGATGCACTTCAACCGGGCAAACATCTCTTTCCCAACCAGCCGCTCCTGTTCCTCTTTGGTATGAGAGCGATGAAAGCCCAGGCCGAAAACCACGGTAATCTGGTCGTCTTGCACGCCGGCTTTATTCAATTCCTCGACGATGGGCGGCAGCATTTTATAGCTGGGCGAAGGGCGGGTGATGTCGCTCACCAGGATGACCACGTTCTTCTTGCCTTGAGCCATCACTGATAAAGGTTCGGCGCCGATGGGATTGGCCAAAGCCGCCCGGATTTCCGCCGGCTCGTCCGGCACACCAGGCAAATCCGCCGGCTCTAAGATCCCCATCAAATTCTCTTCCGGCAGTTTTACAGTTAAAGTGCTTGACCCGTACTTGAGAGAGATGTCCATAAGAATCCCATTCTCCTTTCTCTTTGTTTTTTTATTATCTCTTTTGGAGCCGCCGGTAAGTTGGGAAGAATTGTGCCAATATTCTGTCTGGCGTTCTTCTTATTAAATCATATCGCAATCATGGACATGTTGCACTGGGTTTTTGCATTTTGTTGCAGTTTGGGCGTTAGAAGCATGAAAACTTGTGCTTCACCAGGTTCACAACCCCCGGCCGGCGTTTTGGGTTCACCGCCGTGGGCCTTGGGAGTTCCGCCGGGGAAACAAACAGGCATGGTAGACAGTGTGTGCTACCATGCCTGATCCTCTTTTATTCAAATCCAGAAATAGTTTAAGGCAAAATAAGCGCTGAATACCAGTAAAAGGGTGAGCCCTTGAGCTTTAGTAACCACTTCTCTGCCCTGCCTGGTAAAGTGACGGAATAACAACAGGATAATAATTAATGTGGGAAACTGCAGTTGGTAGTAATTAGCAGGCACCGCTAACCCGTTGCCGGAGACGGCCGCTGCTCCTCCTATGACCAGCAGTACATTGAGAATATTGGCTCCGGTGACATTGCCGATGGCTAATTCCCCGTGTCCTTTGCGGACTGAGGTTATGGCCGTAACCAATTCCGGAACACTGGTGCCAAAAGCGATCAGAGTAGCGGCGATAATACTCTGGGGAATGCCTACCCTGATGGCTGTAAGTTCCACAGCCGGTACCAGGGTCCTTGAGGAAGCTACAACCAGCAGGATGCCCAGGGCCATTTTGACCGTGGCGCCGAGGGATGACCGCCAGGTCCTGTCGGTACAGCCGGTCTCTGTCCCGGACAGGCATACCCCGTCTTCTCTAGACCAGCGCAGGGAGAGAAAAACGTAGAGCAGGAGCAGGAACAAGAAAAAGAAGCCGGCGGCTTGACTGACTTTCCCCCCTGGCTCCGGGGATAGGAAAGGTAAGCTGAGGATGGTGACCAGTAAAGCGGTGGCAACCTGGATTTCTCCTTGCCGCTTCACTGCCTTTTGGTCAATCAGCAATCGCCCGACCACGGCTGTCAAACCGATAATCAAGCCGGTATTGACAATGATGGAGCCGATGGCATTGCCCAGTGCCAGATCCGCGCTTCCGTGGATGGCTGCCATCACTGACACGCTGGTTTCCGGTAACGTGGTGCCTAAGGAGACGATAGTGGCTCCAATAATCGTTTTGGGAATACCCCATAGCAATGATAAATTGACTGCTTCATCCACCAGCAAGTCGGCTCCTTTGCTTAGAACATACAAGGAAACCACGATTATGACGACCAGGGCCCAGGTTGAAAGGTTATGTAAATAGGCGAGCATGATCTCTGTCATGAGTTACCTCCCCGCCGACCAAAAATTAGGGAAAAAAGCAATGGAATGGTTGGCACAAACAACAATATAGCCAAGAACCAGAATTTTGTCAATCTATGCGGCAATTGAGAATAAGCTCTACCTGCATCAACAGGTATATGAGGGTGCCGGGGTGACGAAAAACTCGCCGGTTTCCGGAGGTCCGGTACCGGGAGATAGGACACTGGTTAGGGCTCGGGTGGGGAAGCCCGCGGGAGTATTCCGTTAGCCTGGTGATTGAGGGCAAAAGTGTCCGCTCTTACCTGACCGGGGGATTTGTTTTTTGTACACGAAAAAATGTCGGAAAAGATGTGTATGAAATTATCCGTGCCGGCAAACTTTACATAAAGGGAGAATACCGTTCCGTTGAAGCCGTGACGCCGGAACAATTTTTCGAAAACTTGCTGACTGATCAGGCAAATCATAATATAATATAGATTGTGACCGCAATCACGAATCGATCCTGATGGAAGAAAGGAAGGACGAGATGGAGAACACACTGCAAAAGAGGTATGGTTTGCCAACGGCCATTGCCATGGTAGTAGGAATTGTCATTGGTAGTGGGGTCTTCTTCAAAGCGGAGGCGGTGCTGAAGGCTACGGGGGGCAATATGCCCCTGGGGATTGCCGCCTGGGCTCTGGTGGGGCTGATCATGATTATCTGCGCCTATACTTTTGCTATCCTGGCCACCAGGTATGAAAAAGTGAACGGCATTGTGGATTACGCGGAAATGGGCGTAGGGGAAAAGTATGGCTATTATGTAGGCTGGTTCATGGCTACTATTTACAATCCAACCCTGACCTCCGTGCTGGCCTGGGTTTCGGCCCGCTATACCTGTGTCCTCCTGGGCTGGGACATTACCGGCGGAGCCTGCATGACCATCGCCGGTTTTTACCTGGTGGCCATTTTTGCCATGAATTCCTTATCTCCTATCATAGGGGGCAAGTTTCAGGTGACCACTACCGTGGTTAAACTGGTTCCCCTGGTCTTAATGGCCGTGGTGGGCATGGTGGTAGGTTTGTCTAACGGACTTATCGTACAGAATTTTACCCATGTTGTGGATGCCACCGTCAACACCGGCAGCGGCCTTTTTGCTTCCGTGGTGGCAGTAGCTTTTGCCTATGAGGGATGGATTATTGCCACTTCCATCAATGCCGAGCTGAAGGATGGCAAGAAGAACCTGCCGCGGGCACTGGTGCTGGGCTCATTGATTGTCGTGGCCGTTTATATTACCTACTATGTGGGCTTGACCGGGGCCGTGACCACCGAGACTCTGATGGAGAGCGGTGAGGCAGGGGCTAAGCTGGCCTTTCAAAACATTTTCGGCCAAATCTGGGGAACTTTGATTTTTGTGATCGTCATTATTTCCTGCCTAGGTACCCTGAACGGGCTTATGATGGGCTGCACCCGGGGCATTTATGCTTTGGCGGCGCGGAACCGGGGCCCGGTGCCGGCCGTATTCCGGCAGGTAGATGCGGCCACTAATATGCCTGCTAACTCTTCCATTATGGGATTATTGCTGTCCAGCTTCTGGCTCCTTTACTTCTTCGGGGCCAACCTCACAGACCCCTGGTTTGGTCCTTTCTGTTTCGATACTTCAGAGCTGCCGATCGTCACCCTCTACGGAGCTTATATCCCCATTTTCATTATGATGATGAAAAATGAAACTGACTTAAGCGTATTTAAGCGGCTGGTGATGCCGGCCCTGTCCGTGGTCGGCTGTGTATTCATGGTCATTGCCGCCTGGTTTGCCCACGGTATGGCTGTGTTCTATTATCTCATCGTATTTGCCGTGATCATGCTCATTGGTGCCCGCTTCCGGGGTAAGAATGAGGGCTATTCTTAAAGGCCTTCCTTGGGCCCTGGTGGGCACCGGTTTTTATCTTTCGGGTCGAGATCATTTTTTGGACCGTCCCGCACAAGACTTTTTCCCGGTCCAGGTGGTCCCGCGTCGTGGGGACCCCTGCTTACCAGGACATCACCATTTTAAACGCCAACACCACCAGGAAGCTGCTGTCCTTGGCATTACGGGAAGAGCAGGGGTATCGTTCCTCCTTATTCCCGGGAGCGGTTTCATCACCCATAGGTGCCGCGGGGATCATGGATTTCATGATCCGGGTGAACGGGGCAAAGCGTCACCTTAAATCCTTCTGAGGAATAATTATGATCGAAAATCATTCCTTAAGGGGAGAGCCTATGGGTTACCACGTGCAGGTACATGAGGTGAAAATCTACGTAGAGGATTTAAACCCGGCAGGAGCCGAGACCATCGTATTCTTACACGGCTGGCCGGGCAGTCACCGGCTCTTTGAGTACCAGTTTGACCGGCTGCCGCAGGTGGGTTACCGGTGTATCGGCATTGATACCCGGGGTTTTGGCGATTCCGATAAGCCTTTTGACGGGTATGATTACAACAGCTTATCCGATGATGTGAGAGGCGTGGTGGGGGCCCTGGGTTTGCAGGACTTTACTTTAGTGGGTCATTCCACCGGGGGAGCCATCGCCATTAGGTACATGGGACGTCATCAGGGCCACGGGGTCAAAAAGCTGGTGCTGGTGGCCGCGGCGGCCCCCAGTTTAATACGTCGTCCCGGTTTTCCTTACGGGGTGGAAAGGGAGAGTATTCTTAGGATCATCGAAGATACTTACCGGGACCGCCCCCAAATGCTGCGGGATTTCGGTAACCGGTTTTTCTTTCAACACACTTCCCGGGCCTTTCAGGACTGGTTCTTCCAGCTTGGCTTGCAGGCCGCCGGCTGGGCTACGGCCAAAGTGGCCCGGACCTGGCTTGACGAGGTCCTGTTTACAGACCTGGCGACCATTCAAGTGCCGACATTGATTATCCATGGCATTCACGACCAGGTGGTTCCTTTCCAACTGGGGGAGATCCAGCAGCGGATGGTGGGCCGGGCCGACCTGGCACCTTTCCGGTTTTCCGGGCATGGGGTCTTTTACGACCAAAAGGAAGAGTTTAACCAGGTGCTGGTGCAGTTTATCGAAGGCTGAGACCGGGGTTAGAAAAACGGTAACCTGGGGTTATTGGTAAAAAGAGAGAGAAATTTGGATGGGACAAAAAAGAGAGCCGTGGCGGGATGGCAATGGCTCTCTTTTTTACCGTTATGCAATTTGTTCCCTTTACTCCACAATTAATTTCCCCCGCAGCTTCGGGTGGGCCGGGCTGCAGACCACGCTGCAAACATAGCTGAATTCACCTTTTCGTTCCGGTACGAATTCAACGGTGACCGGTTTGCCGGGTTTAATGATGCCGGCATCAACGCCCAGTTCCCCGATGATAAAGCCGTGGGTGACATCTTCGCTGATGAGGCGAAGTCTTACCGGTTGGCCTTCTTTCACCCTGATGGTCTTACGTGAAAAACCGCCTGCTTCATACTGCCGGATGACGATATCGATGGTTTGGGGGTCTTTGAAAGCATTTTTGGCTAAGGTAGCCCCGACGGGAATGCCGATGACAAAGACAGCGATCAGCAGCGCGGCAACAAGTTCTTGTAGTTTACCCACTTCGCCACCTCCTTCTACATGTGCAGGTAAAGGAACAGGGCCGCTACCCCGATTAAGAACACCGTCACCGGGAGCAGCAGTCTCATCTTTTGCGCACCGGTTAAGGAGTACTTCGCCACCAGTTTGGCTCCTACCTTAGTGGAGTAGAACAAACCGGCCAGCAGAATGACGGCTTGGATGATGGGATAGACCGAGGAGGCCATGGGCTTCCAAGGTACGGATTTCAAGCCGATTAAATCCCAGTGCCAGCCGAAGGGATCGCTGAGCACGTGTACCACATAAACACCGTTGGTAAAGATGAAAGAGATGCTGAATGCCATCCAGCAGGCCAAGCCCATCGGTACCAAAACATAAGATAGGTTCACGAAGAGCTCGGAGAACGGGATACCTTGTTCCTTGTTTTCCGTCGCGGCTGCGGTTTCCGCGGCTGCACTGCCGGCGGTGGCTTGTTCTTTGGTGCCGAAGATCAGCCCTTTAGTGATGACCAACAGCTGCTGCACCGGGTAGAAGATATACTTAACCCCCGGGAATTGCTTTTCCGCCAATCCCTTGCCTACCCAAACGGCCAGGGAGAATAACACCGGTGTGACCACCAGGTTGGTCAGCAGGAATCCGATGGCATAGGCGAAGAAACCGGGCATTTCCAGGTTGGCCCAGGATTTCACGTCTCCCCAAGCGCTCAGGAAGACCAGCGAATAAACCAGCGAGCAGGTCAGCATGATAAAAGCTTTGTAAGCTTCATCCAATTTCTTGCCTTTGTCTACCAGCAAGTCATTGCCAAATCCGTGCCATACCAGCCGTACGTTGTTCTGGGAGCAGGTCTTGAAACATTCGGTACACAAACCGCAGTAAGCGTTGCGCCGGAGATTCCAGGGCACTTCCATCCAAGGGCATCCATAACCCTTGTCGCTGCCCATGATGCATTCTTTTTCTTTGTGAGCTCGGCAGACTCCCGCATCTTTAATTCTAACCCCGAAAGGAGCCAGCAGGGAGTACAAGCCGATAAAGCCGCCCACTGGGCAGACATAGCGGCAGAAAATGCGGCGACCGTAGATCAGGCTGAAAATGATCGCTAGAATAATAAATAGGGACAGGACTACCGCCGTGGCCAGGGGTCGCGTCAGGATGATGCCGCTGAACAGGGCCACCAGCAGGAAGGACCAGTTTTGCAGCCAGATATTCTGGAAGCGCTTCGGCCATTTCAAGGCCAGGTTACGCGGTCTTTCGCGGCCCTTCACGATAAAGGCGCGGTGGTCCAGCCATTCTCCCGGAGCCGGCAAGGGGCACATGGCGCACCAGATGCGGCCGCCGAGGGGCAGGAGGATTAAGATTAACAAAGCCCACCAGACGAACCAGACAAAAATAATGGCAAAGTTGGCATTACCTAAACTCGTACCTGCATAGCCGGCGAAGAGAATGATCACGAAGAATAAGGTGTTTACGGCAATCAAGGAAAACTGGAACCAGCGCTGCTTCAACAAGGTATAAAGCCAACCGAATTTAGAGGTGAGATCAACAGGTTGGGATGACTGAGTCCCTTGTTCCAGGAGCCGGTTTCTCTTCCGGTAGATATAGCCCAAACTGCCAAACCCTACAAAAACGGCCAGCGCCAGGCTGATTGGCGTCGTGGTATTGGGTTCCACCACCAGCCGGCCGACCATGAAAGGATGCATAGGGCCGCAAACTACACTACAACGGAAAGGAAAAGTGCCGGTTTTGTCAGCCACGAATTCCACCGTGGCGAATTCAGGGTCTTGCGGTTGGTCCTCCAGGAACAGGTCATATTCTTCGATATATAAACCGTGGGTTACGTCTTCCGCAATCAGGTTGATGCGGACCCGGTCACCCTGGCGCACCTTGATGACATTTGGTTCGTATTCAAATTGCCTGGCATGGATGTTGATTTCCACTACGTTGTCAGCTCTGGCTTCTTGACCGGTGACAAGAAAAAGGCCTACCACCAGTAGCACCGAGAGGACACAAGCAAGCAGTCGCTTCAATTATGTCACCGCCTTTTCGACATCCGTGTTTCTATATTCTCTATATTCTGTTGAACAAAGTCGCCTTAAAAAAGGCGACTTTGTTCAAAAATAAGGAGAGGGAAGCTCAAATTGAAGCTCAGATTAAGGTAAAGCAGGTTCTTCTACAATCGGCAGTGTGCCGCTGAGGGACTCTAAGAAAGCTACCAGATCAGCTTTTTCTTGGTCTGTTAAGTTCAGCGGCTGCAGCAGAGGACTCTTGTTCGGATGCTCGCCTCCGCCGTTGTTGAAGAAGTCAACTACTTCTTCCAGGGTCTTCAGGCTACCGTCATGCATGTAAGGCGCAGTATGTCCAATACCCCGCAGAGCCGGTGTCTTGAACTTATCGGTATCTTCAGGGTTCCCGGTGAATTCGGCTCTACCCCTGTCAATGGAGGGATCGTTAACGATACCGACGTTGTAGAAGTTGTTGTCCGTTAAGCTGGGTCCATTATGGCAGTTGACGCAGCCGGCTTTGCCCACGAACAGGTCCAATCCTCTCTTAGCTTCCGCGGAAAGGGCTGCATCATCACCGGCTAAGTACTTGTCGAAAGCGGAATCGTTAATGACGACGGTCCTTTCAAAAGCCGCAATGGCTTTGGCCACATTTTCGGGAGTAATGCTGTCGGGTCCGAAGACTTGCTCGAATCTTTCCACGTATTCGGGAATAGCGCTCAACTTAGCCACCAATTGATCCAGGGGCAAGTTCATTTCCACTTCGCTCTGAATCGGCCCTAAGGCTTGTTCTTCCAAAGTCATGGCCCTGCCGTCCCAGAACTGGCTGCTCAGGTAACCTGCGTTGATGATGGTCGGGGAGTTACGATGACCTTGATGCCCTTGGAAGCCCAAGAAAGTTCTCCGGTTGTCGCTCCATCCTTTCGCAGGTTCGTGGCAGGAAGCGCAGCTAATGGTATCGTCGCCGGATAAGCGCTTGTCAAAATAGAGCATTTTACCTAACTCAATTTTTTCGGGAGTCATCGGGTTGTCCACAGGAATCGGCATGTCTCCTAAAGGTCCGAACACCACTTTGGGATCGAGTTTCACCGCTGAGGTAGTGGCGGGCGGAGTTGTGGTGGTTGAGCCGCACGCAGTCACCAGTAGGGACAGGGCTAGAATCCCTACGGCCAAAATCAAACCCTTCTTTGACATGTTTCTGTTACCCCCCATAAATGCTCTTCTTTACTCTTCGACAATAAACTTCATCTTAATCCAGGGATGGATTGTACACGTAGGTTCGTACTCGCCCGGCGTGGTGGGAGCCGTCCATAATCTTCTCACCGTTTGTGACGGGTAGACGAGGATTTCGGGCAACCCGGATGCTGCATCCAAGAAATTGTGTTCACCGTCCGGGTCAGTATTCTTGATCACGAACAGGATCTTCTCGCCAGTCTTCATGGTCACTTCGTTAGGAATGATGGTCTGAGGCGTAAACTCCAGTTCGATGACCCGGGCATCTTCAGCACCTTCCGGCACCGGTTCATCTAACACGTAATCGACGCCGGCTTCGGGAGCATCAGCCACCTCGTCCTGATTCCCTCCCCCACAGGCAGTCATGGTCAAGGCTACCAGCAGGCACAGCAGGAGGACTAGAAGCCGCTTCATTTCCCCTCTCACCCCCTTTTTCAGTAATAATATTTGTAATAATTCCTGATAAGGATCATATCAGAATATTGTATTATGTGCAAGTTTTCTTTTAATGAATTTCGCTCCATAATAAATGCGCTTTTTCGCATGAATACTAGGCTTCCGCGGGTCTATAAAAAACGTTTTAGAATTGCTATAGATATCTTCTTAAGAAAAGTATTAAGAATTTTGTGATTATGATTGCCAGAGCAGTTAGGATGAGGTATAATGATAACCAGTATTAACAATTATTATTATTAAAGAGGCGGTTTTATGAAACGAATTTTATCTGTCGTTGTCATTCTTGGTTGCCTGTTTTTGTCGACTGCCTGCGGGACCAGGTCAGGGGGTGATGCCCCGCCGGTGCAGCAGCCTGTCCAGCTAACCAGTGAGAGAAGGCTCTATGTTTCCGCCATGTTTACTGATAAAGTAGTAGTCATTGATTTGGACAGTCTGGCGATTGAAGCGGAGCAAAGGGTGGGGGAAACCCCTTACGGTTTGGCTGTGGACCGGGCCGGAAACCAGCTGCTGGCGGCCTGCTCCCTATCGAATGAAGTCTGGTGCCTGGACTTGACCACTTTGGAGACGAAAGCGGTCATCGCCGTGGACAGACTGCCTGCTTACATAACTATCGATGAAGAAAAGCGGCGGGCTTATGTGGGCAACTCGGGCAGCGACACCGTATCGGTAATCGACCTGGATGCCCACCGGGAGATTGACAGGATCCAAGTGGGCAAAGCGCCGGTGAACCTGGCATTATTGCCGGACCGCCGCCTGGCGGTTACCCTGCATGACGAGGGAACCATGGCCATGATTGATCTGGATAACCTGGAGGTGGTGAGCCGGCATCCCATTGCGGGCAACGCGGTGGGGCTGGCTTTCGACAGCCGGCAGGAACTGATCTATACGGGAGGGCATGGCTTGCTGGAGGATAATAATATAGTACGTATTCATCCCTTGCGGGACCCGGATAACGTGGGGCAGCTTGAGACGCCGCTGATGCCTATTTACCTGGAGCTAACTCCGGATGGGTCCAAGCTACTGAGCTTGCACCACCGGATTAACCAGCTGTTCGTGATTGACCCGGCTACCGGTGTAATGCTAGGTGAAATGAATGCCGGTAAATCGCCTTTTTCCACAGCTATCTGGGACGACGGGCGGATGGCGGCGGTGGCTAATATGGATTCCAATGAGGTCCAGATTGTGGACTTGGAGCATTTTGACACCGTGAAGTTCATCAAAGTGCTGGAAGGACCGGCTTGTATGGTGGTATTGGATTGAGAAACCGTGTTGCCAGGCATGGTGTTGGCATTTATGACTACTCTACGAAAGGAAGGATATCATGGAAACCCGTTGGAAAACCATCAGTATTATTGCCCTGGTTATCGCCTTAGGGCTGGTGCTGGTACCTAAAGTGGTGCCGGTCTGTAGCGCTATGGTGGCTACGGCTTCCGGCGGGCAAATGCCCATGCGCTGCTTCTACACCTTTCGCGCCCAGTCTTTGTTTGCGGTGACGAGTGTGCTGGCTGCCGTAAGCTTGTTTGTGGTTCGCAGTCCCGACGGCCGCAAAACCGTTGGCGCCATGCTGGCGGTGTTAGGTATCATGATGGCCGTCCTGCCCCTGTCCGGCGTCATGGGGATCTGCATGCGCAGCGATATGCCCTGCCACACTACGGCCTTTTGGAATACTGTGCTGGCGGCGGCACAGATCCTCACCGGACTGGTGATTGTGTTTTCCAAGGTACCGGCTCAGGCACAATCCTCTGTGATTAAAGAGATGCCGCGGCCCACGGGAGAGAAGATAAAATGGTTAGATTGATCATCCAGAGCTTGAGGCGCCGGAAATTCCAGGCTTTTGCCAACTTGGTGGGTATCTCTGCCGGGGTTGCCGTTTTAATGGCGGTGGCTCTCTTTTATACCAGTATCGAGCAGGGCGTGGAACTGGGGCGGCAGCGCTTGGGAGCGGACCTCTTGGTCATTCCCAACAATGCCGGGCTGCCGCCGGAAACTGCCCTCTTTACCGGTGTACCGGCCAACTTTTACATGCCCGAGAGCTTGAAGGAACAGGTGGCAGCCGTGCCGGGGGTGAAACAAGTGGCCGCCCAGTTCTATACCCAGACCCTGGATGAAAGCTGCTGTTCCATCGGGGGACCTTACCGCCTCATCGGTTTTGATCCCAAGTCTGATTGGCTGGTGGCGGCCCTGTTAGGCGAAGAGGCGGCTCGCTCCCTGGGGGAGCGGGATATAATAGTCGGGGGCAACATCTCCGCCAGGGCCGGTCAGGAAATCGTGATCCTGGATGAATTATTTACCATTGCCCAGGTGCTGCCCCCGACCGGCACCGGATTGGATGAATCCATTTTGATGCCGATGGGATCAGCCAAGGCGCTGGCTAATACCAGTCCCAGTTTACAAGAAATCTGGCAAAAAGAAGGGCCGCCGGATGCGCTGATTTCAGCGCTGCTGGTGGTGACGGAGAGTGGAGCCGATCTGGAAGCCGTGGCGGCGGCGGTGGAATCTTTAGGTCGTTACCGCGTCGTGCCTACCCTGTCCCTTTTTGCCGCCACCAAGGAACAGTTTACCTTCTTGGTAGCGGTGGTGCTGTTGTGCGGGCTCCTGCTGGTGATCAGTTCTTTGCTGCAGTTGATTGCCAGGCTTTCCGCCATGGTTTGGGAAAGAAAGGCCGAATGGGGTCTTTACCGGGCCTTGGGAGCCAGCCGTTTACACCTCCTGCAACTCATCGCCGGGGAAGGATTGTTTCTCAGCCTGGGTGGTGCCGTCATTGGTCTTGCGGCGGGTGGGATTTTATATCAACTGGCCATAGCCTACTTGCTGTCGAAGCAAGCTTTCCCCCACGTGCCGCCGGATAAAGGTTTCGTCGCCTCTTGTGTGCTGCTGGTTTTGGGGTTTTTCGCCCTGGTCAGCGCAGCAGCCAGTGGGTTTTCTGCCAGGCAAGCCGCCGGTCTGGATCCGGCCGTTGCCATGGCTAAAGGGGACATTGACTAGAAGGGATGGTGCGCCCTGTGGCTTTGCTTGTGGCGGAACAATTGGAGAAGCGTTACGGCAGCGAAATTATTTTCCAAAACGTTTCCTTTGACTTGCATCCCGGGGAAGCGGTTTCAATTGTGGGTCCTTCCGGGAGCGGTAAAACTACGCTGCTCTTCTTGCTGGGTCTTTTGGCCCAGCCTTCCGGGGGGAAGCTGTGGTTGAACGGGATCTTGACCAATGCCCTTTCCGACCGGGAGAAATCCTCATTGCGGAATAAGAGAATCGGCTTTGTGTTACAAAACTCCCAACTGATCGGCACCTTGTCCGTGCTGGATAATGTCCTTTGTCCCGCGTTCTTTGCCAAGAAGTCTGCCGTCAGGGTGGCTAAAGCAAAGGAACTGCTGGCGTTAATGGGGTTGGAACACCGGATGCACCATTTGCCCAGCCAGCTGAGTCTGGGGCAAAGAAGAAGGGTGGCCCTGGCCAGGGCCTTAGTCATGGAGCCCCAGCTGGTCCTTGCCGATGAACCTACCAATGACTTGGACCCGGAACGGGCCGCCCAAGTGGCGGATTTCCTGTTCCGCTTGCCGGAACAAGGTATCTCTTTGGTGCTGGTGACCCATGATCCCGTGCTTGCGGCCAGGGCCCAGCGGGTTTATCAACTGGAGGATAGGATGCTGAAGCCGGCAAAGGAGAACCACGGCTGCCCGGCGCAGCGGGAACCTTAGGGAAACGGGAGGAGCTGCCCTTGGGAAACAAGCGGAGTAGCATGCTGTTCAATTTAATCGCCCCGGTCTACGGTTTGTTTTTTCATCACCAGCGGAAGCACTTTCTTGAGATTGTTGAGCAGGTTTCTCCCATCTTGGATTTATCCGAGTTCGACACCGTGATCGATATCGGCTGCGGCACAGGGGCGCTCTGTTCCGTGCTTAGCGGGAAAGGCTTGCAAGTGACCGGGGTTGACCTGGCGGCCAACATGCTGGCTATGGCTATGAAGCGACCGGAGAACCGCCGGGTCGAATTCTTGCAAGGGAATGTACTTGAGGGACTGCCCTTTGTGGACAAGAGCTTCGATATCGTCATTTCATCCCATGTGGCCCACGGGCTCAAAGCCGGTGACAGGAAGCGCATGTATGCGGAGATGCGCCGTTTGGCCAAGGCACATGTGATTATCCATGACTACAATGAGCGGCGATCCCTTTTGACTTCATTGGTGGAATGGCTGGAAGGAGGGGATTATTTCAATTTTATCCGCGAAGCCGAGGGAGAGATGAAAACCTGCTTTTCCGCGGTGGAGGTTATACAGGTAAGTGAAAGAGCCAATTGGTATATCTGTAAACCTTGAACTGTTCAGCGTTGCTGAGCAGTTTTTTTATAGGTGGCCAAAGTGGTAGCCTACAAATATGACAGTATAATATTGGTACTCTTGCAGGATTTTGCCTAAATTTGGAGAAATATAAAAAATCAGGTAAGTACTTGTAAGCATGGGAGGCTACCAACATGGACCCGCTTGGTTTACCAACCTGTTTATTCGTGTTCATTCCGGAACAAATCATGATCACGGCGCTGGGACTGATGCTGTTCGGCATCAGGTTGAAAGCCAGGTATCTGGTCTTCCTCGGAGTACTGCAGGGCGTCATATCTTATATGCTGGGCCGCCTGCCCCTGTTTTTCGGTTTAAATGTCATTGTCAAAGTGTTTTTAGTCGCCCTGGTAGTCGCCTTAATTCTGCAGTTGCCGTACCGGGTGACTTTGACGGCGATGATGGTCAGCGGGACCATATCGGTCATCATGGAGGCGGTTTTGGTTCCTTTGATGCTAATAATGACAGAATTGCCGTTAACAGAGATCCTGAATAGTGCCAAACTCCAGTTTCTCTGCTTTGTGCCGAAAGGACTGCTCATGTTCATCCTAGTCCTGTTGATCCATCGCCACAACATTAGGCTGTTGGACTTGCATGATTTAGGGATTGCCGGCAATGGGAGGTGGTGGCAGTCATGAACCGGGAAGCCACCTCTGGGACTCTTGCTCTTGTTTTCCAGCTTTTCAACCTGGCGATCCCCATTTTGGGTATTTACCTGGTAGGCAGGCTACTGGTCAAAGCCGGCAGCTGGTTTGCCGGGCGGCGTAAATATGAAGTAGAAGTTATCCGCAAGCCGGCTGAGTTGATTAGACTGCAGCACGGGTCTTTAGAAGATAAAAAGGGTACGTACAGGCGCGGGGGGAATATGGAACGGGTTTCCGGCCAAGAAAAGTACTGTGTTATTAAAACAGCCGCGAGCCATAGGAAAGGTGCTATGGCGCGGCTGTTTGAATTACCGCGAACTGCTGCACGGCGCCGGAGGACAGGGGCATCTGCTGCCGGGATTCAAGCGAGGATATCCCGGTCGGCGAGGTCGAGCATGGCCAGGAAATCCCTATCGGCTATGACGGGAATACCTTTTTCCCTGGCCTGGGCCAGTTTCTTGGGACCCGGGTCCAAGCCTGTCACCAGCAGGGTGGTCCCGGCAGTAATGTTGTTAACCACCCGGGCGCCGTTCTTGATAGCGATTTCCTGCATCGTATGGCGCGGGTACCGGCTGCTGCCGGTAAAACAGATCACCTCATCTTTAAGCCTATCGGTGGTGTCAATAGCTAAATCGATTTCATCCAGGGGCCTTGGCTTTATTCTCGGCATGTAGTATCTCAGGTCCCCGGTGCCAAGGGGGATCCAAGTCCTGGGTTGCACGATTTTAAGAATGCGGTAAAGGTTTTCAATATCAGACATGGCCGTGTGATCTGCTTGGCCGGCCACGTTAAAATACCTGACCAAGTAATCAAGGGCATAGCTGTCCAGGGAGCTGTCAGCGCCTTTGATGGCCTTGATGGAACAGTAAGCCGGGTAATCGGCAGGAAGCCATTCGTAGTAGACCAGGAATTTCCGGTCAAAGGAGCAGTTGTGGGCTACGATGGGATAAGGATACTTTTGCATAAACTCTTTGAACTTGTTTATATACAGGGCATCCCGGCTGATGTTATAAAAACCGAAGCCGTACTTTTTCCTGCCTTTATATCCCGGTATCTCCTTGGCCAGGTAAAGCCTGTCCACGATTTCATACTTTTCCACGGCCAGGCAGGCCACTTCATAAATGCCGGTTTGCACATGAAAATCCTGGGTCTCCAGGTCGATGAGCACCATTTTGTCCAACAGCTTTCACCTCGGCGGCCCGCGTGAAGATGGCGGGCTCATATCTTATGTGCGAACGGGAAAACGAGGGCAAGGCCCGGTTCCCGGTACCGATCATCTAAAGTATATCCCTGCCGGGGCGGTCCAGCAAGAGGTCATCTAAGGCCGCCTTCAATTCCGGGTAACGGAAGGAAAAACCCGCCCCCAGCATTTTGGCGGGTATGACCCGCTGGCCGTGGAGCAGCATTTCCGACATTTGCCCCAGAGCCGTTTTGAGCAAAAACTCCGGCACCGGCAACCAGGCGGGCCTGCGTAAGACCCGGCCGGTGAGCTTGGCGAATTCCCGCATGGTAACGGGATTGGGCGCCGTCCCGTTCACGGGCCCGTTGATTCCTTCCTGTGCCAGGATGAATCTTATCATCCGGATTAAGTCTTGCACATGGATCCAGGATATCCACTGGGTGCCCCTGCCTAAAGGGCCCCCCAGGAAAAAACGATATGGGAGTACCATCCTGGCCAGGGCGCCTTCTTTCCCTAGCACCACACCAATCCTGAGGGTGACCACCCTGGTAGCAGGGTTCTGCACCTGATAGGCTTCTGCCTCCCAGTGCCGGCAGACCTGGGCCAGGAAGTCCGGCCCGGCCGCCTCCTCTTCGGTGATTTTCTCATCGCCGCGGGGGCCGTAATAGCCGACGGCGGAGGCGTTTAATAGAATTCTTGGCTGCATGGTACCGCGGTTAATCGCCGTGACTAAAGCACGAGTGGCATTGACCCTGCTGTTTATAATCTCCTGCTTCACTGCTCCGGTCCACCGGCGGTTCCCGATGGACGCACCGGCTAGATTGACTACCCCTTCGATGTCCCGGAGCTTGTATCCGGCGGCCGGTGCTGCCAGCTCCTGCCATGGGATGAACTCGACCTGCCCGGGTAAAGTCTTGGCTGCCTGGGCAGGATTTCTGGTCATGACGGTAACACGCTGTCCTTCCGCCAGCAAGAACCCGGTCAGGTGCCTTCCCAGAAAACCTGTTCCTCCGGCAATCAGCACATGCATGGCTTGCACCCCAATGTGTTTTTTTGTTAGAGATTCTACGGGATTAGAGTGAAAACCTCTATACCTTTTTAGTAATAATTATTACTTAAAGTCGATTTCTGACGGATGGCGGGGATAATCGTGGAAAACAGGCGATGCCAGGTCTGTGACGGGATATGGACGAACCGCCGGAACATTGTCTCGTACGGCATTTTGTGCTAAAGTGGTTAATAAAGTATTATCAAAATACTGCCAAAGGCGAGAAGCTAGGAGGGATAGTCTTTGAAGCTCAACCGCCGGGAGTTTTTGAAACTTTCAGGCGCCGCGGGAGCGGGGTTGATGCTGGCGGAGTTGGGATTTGACGTGACTCCCGTTAAGGCATCAGCTGGCCAGTTCAAGTTGGACGGGGCCAGGGAGTTTAAATCCGTCTGCACTTTTTGTTCCTGCGGCTGCGGCATGATCTGCCATGAACGAAACGGCAAGCTGATCAATTTGGAAGGAGATCCCGATCACATTATTAATGAAGGTTCCTTGTGCAGCAAGGGTGCCTCCATGTCGGTCCTGCCCAACTCAGACCAGCGGGTGACCACGCCTCTCTACCGGGCGCCGGGCAGTGATCGCTGGGAAGAAATCACTTGGGAAGAGGCAATCGAAAAAATTGCTCAGAAAATTATCAATATTCGCAATAACCACTGGATTAGCGAGGAAACCATCGGAGGCCAGACGTACAAGGTCAACCGCACCGATGCCCTGGCTTTCGTGGGGGGTGCCCAGAATAACAATGAGGAATGCTACTTGTTCACCAAAATGGCCCGTCTCTTGGGCAGCCCTTATGTAGAACACCAGGCTCGTCTCTGACACAGTCCCACGGTTCCCAGTTTGGGAGCTTCCTTTGGTCGCGGTGCCATGACGAACCACTGGCTTGATTTGAAAAATGCTAAGGTGTTCTTAATTGAGGGCAGTAACTGTGCCGAAAACCATCCCATGTCCATGAAATGGATCATGCGGGCCAAGGAAAAGGGAGCCAAGATTATTCATGTGGATCCCCGTTTCACCAGGACTTCTAAAGTGGCGGACATCTTCGCCCAGATTCGCCCCGGCACTGATATTGCCTTCTTAGGGGCAATTATCAATTATGTGTTGGAAAACAAGCTTTATGATGAACAGTATGTTGTGGAGCATACGAATGCCTTGTTCCTCATCCGGGATGATTTTTCTTTTCATGAGGGATTGTTCTCCGGTTATGATGGGGCGGCATTCAAGTACGATACCTCTTCGTGGGGTTACGCTATGGATGCAGAGGGCAAACCCGTGAAGGCGGACAGCCTGGATGATCCCAGATGCGTCTTTAGCAAGTTAAAAGAATTTTTCAAACGTTATGATTTAAAAACAGCCTCATCCATTTGCGGTATTCCCGAAGAGACCATTCAATTAATTGCCGAGACTTATGCCAATAACCGGCCGGGCACCATCTTATACGCCTTGGGCATGACCCAGCACACCGTGGGTGTGCAGAATATCAGGTGTTTTGCCATTCTACAGTTGCTCCTGGGCAATATGGGGAAACCAGGCGGCGGGGTCAATGCCTTAAGGGGAGAGCCCAATGTGCAAGGGGCCACCGATATGGCGGTGCTCTTCCACATCCTGCCCGGTTACTTGAGCATGCCTAATCATGATGATCTGAATTTGGATATCTGGACTTCTAAATACGGCACTTTCCGCCGGACCTTTATGGTCAACCTGTTAAAAGGCTGGTTCGGCGAGCATGCCACACCGGAAAACGATTTCGGCTTCAACTTGCTGATGAAGAAAAACGGTACCGCCAACTACTCCATTTACCGCATTTTTGAGTCGGCATTAGAAGGCAAGATTAAAATGCTGTACGTCATGGGGCAGAACCCGGCGGTCAGTAACCCCAACTTGCATCTCGTGCACGAGGCCTTGGGCAAGTTGGATACGCTGGTGGTAGCGGACTTGTTCATTACGGAAACGGCCGCCTTCTGGGAAAGGCCCGGCGCGGATCCGTCCACCATTGACACGGAAGTCATCTTTTTACCGGCCAAGTCTTTCCTCGAAAAAGAAGGTTCCCTGACCAATTCCGGCCGGATGGTGCAGTGGCGCTATACCACCCTGGATACCCTGGGTCAGACCAGATCCGACTTGGAAATCATTGATATGATTTTCTGCCGGATCCGGGAACTGGTAGCCGGCTCCACCGATGAGAAAGATCAGCCGATTTTAAAGGCGAACTGGAATTACGTCAGGGATAAACACATGGCGGAACAAGTGTTGAAAGAAATCAACGGCTATCACGTGGCTACCGGTCAACCGGTGAACGGCATCGGTGAACTCAAAGCGGACGGTTCTACTTCCTCCGGGAACTGGATTTATGCGGGAGTGTTTGCCAACAATGTCAATTTGGCCAAGCGGGACGACGGGAAAAATGATCCGGGCGGTTTAGGCATTTATCCCAACTTCCGCTGGACCTGGCCCGGCAACATTCACATCCTGTACAACCGGGCTTCCTGCGATAAGGACGGGCGTCCCTATGATCCGGCCCAGAAACTGGTGTGGTGGGATCCCATCCTAGGCCGCTGGACCGGGTTTGACAATCCGGACGTGCCCAACGCTGCCCATGGGCCGGATACCCCCAACGGGCTGCGAGCTTTCCGGATGACCGGGGAAGGAGTGGGACGGCTCTTTGCAGCTCCTTACAAAGACCCGCAGCCGGATACCGTTTTGCCGCGGGATGCTTCCACCGTGCTGGCTGACGGGCCGCTACCGGAGTTTTATGAGCCCATAGAAAGCCCGACGGAAAACATCCTGCACCCGGCGGTACCTAACAATCCATGCTTGAAGTACCCGCGGGTGGCCAGCCTGCAGCCCATCGGCCATGCCCAGGAGTATCCTTACGTGCTGTGTACCGCCACCGTGTCCGAGCACTGGTGCGGTGGAGCTCTTACCAGGAACGTGCCGTGGTTGAATGAACTGGTCAAGGAGACTTACGTGGAAATCCCCGTGACCCTGGCTGCCAAGCTCAATATCAAGAACGGAGACAGCGTCAAGGTTTGGTCAGCCCGGGGAGAGGTACTGGCGAAAGCCATGGTAACCAACCGGATTCATACCTTGATCATTAACGGCAAAGAAGTGGAAACCATTTGGATGCCGTATAACTGGGGCTATAAAGGTTTAAGCCAAGCCGCCAGTACCAACTTAGTGACCATCGATGCCGGTGACCCGAATACATGGATTCAAGAAAGCAAGGTTTGCATGGTCAACATGGTTAAGGTTTAGACATGACAGCGAAGGGGATAGGACATGAAAGAACTGCGTGACGCTATCGAGGCATGGGTGGCTTTGCATCCACATCTGAAAGAAATCGGCCGGTTACAGCAGTTGGTGTTGTGGGTCTGGGATCAACATGCACCGGCAGGGGACTTGAAGGAGCCGGTAGTGAATTGGCATGAAGTGAAGCGGGAACTGCAAAGAGGAAAACCGGCCATCACGGTGGCGGCCTGGCACGAGGTCATGGTCCGGCAGGCCGCGGTACTGCTGCAGCAAATGACGGCGGCCTTTGCTGCAGCGGATTTGCCAGGGGAATTGCGCCGGCAAGCCCAGCGCCTGCAGGCGTTGTTTGAGGACCAACCGGAATTACCCGGCCGTCTCATCCAAGATGCTTTGGCGGATCAGGGGCCTGGCCTGGCTGAGCTGGAGCGGGCCGGAGTAAGTCCCGGCGTAGCCGTATTTTTCCTGTGGAGTGTGCTGCCGCGCCTCTTGCAGCCGCTGATCCAGCAAGTGGAAAGCTGGCAGCAGAGCGGCCAATGGGAAAGGGCCTATTGTCCCGTTTGCGGGCAGCTGCCGGCCATGGCCCACCTGGTGAGAACGGGTAAAGGCCGGGAACGGGAACTGGTTTGCGGTCGCTGCCAGACCCGGTGGCACTATAAACGGATGGGCTGCCCTTATTGTGAAAGCGATGATTACGGGGCCCTTAAAATCCTTGAACCCCATGGGGCCCCCGATTGGCGGATTGACACCTGCGACCACTGCCGGGGCTACCTCAAAACCTATACCGGTGAAGGTAACGAGGCAGTGGCGCTGGCGGACTGGTCCACGCTGCATTTTGATGTAATCGGGCAAAACCGTGGGTTTCAGCGGTTCGGTTTTCAGCGGTATCAAATTTAAAGGGCAGGGGATGATGGCAGTTGATTTATCTTGACAACGCAGCAACTTCTTTTCCGAAGCCTCAGGTGGTGAAAGCCGGCGTCCTGGAGTGGTTGGAAACCGGCTCCGGGTCACCGGGCCGCGGTAACCATGGAGCAGCTTTGCAAGCAGACCGGACGGTGATGGAAATACGCAAACAATTGGCGCGGTTTTTCGGCTTAAGGGACGAGTGGCGCCTGGTCTTCACCTACAGTGCCACGGATGCCCTGAACCTGGCAATTCAAGGCTTTGTCGAACCGGGAGATCATGTGATCATTTCAGGTATGGAGCACAACTCCGTTTTGCGTCCCTTACGCCATTTGGAAAAGGAGGGCATCATCACCCTCACCATCGTTCCCTGCGATGAAGCGGGATATATTAAGCTGCCTGAATTGCTGCAGGCTTTAAACAGCAACACCAGGCTGGTGGTGATCAGCCATGCTTCCAATGTGACCGGGACTATACAACCGGTGGCGGAAATCGGGCGCCAGGTGCGGGAGCACGGTGCTTATTTGCTGGTGGATGCCGCCCAAACGGCGGGGGTTGTACCGGTGGACATGGAGGCCATGCATGCGGACATGATTGCTTGTGCCGGGCACAAGGGACTGTTCGGATTGCCGGGGACCGGCCTGCTCGTGATTGGGCCCCGGGTGGAAAACATTCGGCCTTTGCGGCAGGGAGGCACCGGCTATAATTCGGAATCCGAATTCCAACCGGCCAACTGGCCGGAGGCCTTCGAGGCAGGCACTTTCAACATGCCCGGCATTATCTCCTTGGGTAAAGGCCTGCAGTTTATCGAGGAGCAGGGGCTGAACCAGATTGCCCGGCGGGAGCAGGAACTCTTGGAAATGCTGTGGGATGGGCTAACGCGCATTCCGAACATCCGCTTGTACGGTCCTAAACCCGGCGAACCCCGGGTGGCGGTGCTGTCTTTTAACATCCCGGGATGGGAAGCGGAGGATGTAGCCGCTATCCTGCAGCACAATTACGGGATCCAGGTGCGGGCAGGACTGCACTGTGCGCCCCTGGCCCACCGGACCATGGGGACCCATCCCGCCGGAACCGTCCGGGTGAGCCCCGGGTATTTTACGGAACCGCAGGAGATTGAACAACTCATCCAGGCCGTAAGGAATATCAGCTTCACGCAAGTGAACTGGATGTTAGCTTAAAAGGGTGGGAGAGAGGTCAAATTGTGTGACGGAGAGCGAGAGGAGGAGTCCGATGGAAATAGCCCTATTACAAGATGTTTCCAAGTGTACCGGGTGTCGCGCCTGCATGGTCGCCTGTAAACAATGGAAAGGACTTCCGGCAGATCCGACTCCCTTTACCGGTGCATACCAATCACATCCGGATCTCAGTGCGAAAACCTATACCTTGATCCGGATGACGGAACAGGTGGATAACGGTATCCTACGCTGGCATTTCGTCAAATTCCAGTGCATGCACTGCGCGGAAGCCGCCTGTGTCAAGGCGTGTCCCCAGAAGGCTCTCTACCATGCCGATAACGGTATCGTAGCCTTCGACCGGGATCGTTGTGTCGGCTGCGGCTATTGTGTCAACAACTGTCCCTTTGGCGTGCCCCATTTAGATAAGGCAGCCCACAAGAGCACGAAATGCAATTTCTGCGAAGACCGGATTGCCAAGGGAATGCCCCCCGCTTGCGCCAAAACGTGCCCCCCCGGCGCCCTGCAATTCGGTCCCAGGGACAAAATGGTGGCCGTAGCGGAAGCGAGGGTGCGGCAGCTGCAAGAAACTTTCCCCCGGGCCCAAACCTACGGCATTAATGAGCTGGGCGTGGGCGGCACCCACATGATCTATGTGCTGCAGGATGCGCCGGAAGTTTACGGGCTGCCGGCCAACCCCAGGGTGCCGGTGTCCCTGTACATCTGGAAAGATGTGGTCCAGCCGTTAGGCAAGCTGGCCATGGGAGGGGCTCTGGGCGTAGCCGCCATCAGCTACCTGTACCAGCGGTACCAGCTGGGCGCCCAGCGGCTTGAGGCCGGAGAAACCGGGGTCGATGAGAAGCAGAAAGGGGTGGGTGCCTGATGAAAGATAAGGTTTATCGTTTTTCCAAGACGGCCAGGTTTGTCCATTGGCTTTACGCGTGCTCCTATCTTATTCTGCTCTTCACCGGGCTGCTGTTGTTTACCGACTGGTTCGACTTTCTTGCTCCGGTGTTCGGCGGTTTTAGAGGCGCCCAAATAGTGCACCGGGTGGTGGCCATTATCTTCATCTTGCCGGCCGTAATCTTCATACTGTTTGACTTCAAGAATTTCAGGGGCTGGCTGAAGGAGAGTTTCACCTGGACCAAGGACGATTTCCGAGCCCTGCCCCTGTTGGTCAAGAACATCCTGGGCATGAAGGCGGACATCCCGCCCCAAGGATTTATTAACGCCGGGGAGAAGCTGAACTCTTTGATGGTCATGGTCTTTACGGTGGTGATTATTGTTTCCGGGTTCATCAAATGGTTCCCGGGGCATTTCGACATTAGCTTGGTGCGCTGGGCTTCAGCGGTGCACAGCGGTGCCGTGGCTTTAATGACTCCTATCGCCATCGTGCACATGTACCTGGGTTTGCTGAGCCCCAATTCAAAAGCCTCCCTGTCCGGCATGCTCTACGGCTGGGTGGACGCCACCTATGCCAAGGAGCACCATGAAAAATGGTACAACGAAGTCATGTCTATTAAGAAGTAGGAATTTGAAAGCCCGGTCACGGCATTTGGCCCGTGACCGGGCTTTCTTGGTTCCGGCGGCCTGTGTTTCTTTTGAAGCATACGGTGACAATGATATTCAATTCCATGTGAGCCGGGAAGGATTGTCCGGTGAGTACGATATCTACCTTAACATAGACAACTTGAGATATGATACCAAGTATTCCATAAAACTCTAAAGAGGTGGAAAACATGGCTCTCCAGAGCTTAAGTCCTGATGTTTTTATGGAAAAAGTTTATGAAGGAAGACCCGGCTTTTACCATGTGGATGTGGAAGCCCACCAGGGTTTGTTCCAGCATTTTTCGGCCTGAAAGGGGTGCCCCAAATCCTCTTTTTCCGTGAAGGCGCTTATCAAGGCAAACTGGCCGGGGAAACGAAAGAAGATGAATTGGGAGCGACAATAGCCGGGATCCCGGCGCAAGATTAGCGGGAGGGAGTGATCGGGGTGATAGGAAACTACGATTTAGTCATTATCGGCGGAGGCCCGGCGAAAAAAGGCTGAGGGGTAGCGGTGTGGCCTACTGTGCTATTTGTGATGCGAAATTTTGCGAGGGAGAAGATGCGGTGGTCATCGGCAGCGGGGATCATGCCATTGAAGAAGGCATGTACCTCACTAAGTTTGCTCGCAAAGTAACGGTTATTGTCCTGCACGACGAAGGAGTGTTAGACTGCAACAAGGTCAGCGCGGAAAAAGCCTTCCAAAACGAAAAAATGGAGTTTCTTTGGAACTTCACCATTGAGGCAGTGCTTGGAGAAGAGCAGGATGAAGAAGAAGCTGGCCCGGAAATATGGAGTGGTTCAAGCTCCGGCAGCGCTGGGGCTGGACAAAGGGGAAGTCATGAAACCCTTGGAGTGCATGATGGGAAAAGACCAAATCAAATCCCAGCTGGCTGCGGGGTATCAGGGAGTGTAGACTATCCCGGGTGAATGATGGTGTCCCTTAATGCCGGTCTTGCCGGTCTCCGGCCCCGGGTTTCAGCTGCGCAGCAAAAACTCCTCCCCTTTAGGAAAAGGACTGTCGATGGTCCTATTAGTTCTGGTATCATAGGAGTATAAGTTGATAAACGATGTGCCCAAGCTTGGGTAAAACTGGCGTAAAGGTGGCATGGAGGATGCGGCAGGAGCCGGAGTGGGAAGATAGACCGGATAGTGCCGGTGAACAGTTTACGCCGGAGGAAGAACTTGCACCGGATGGAGCTGGCAGATACCATCTATGGCTACGTTTGGCAGCCTTCATCACCGTGCTTGGCTTTACCGCCATGGTGGCGCTGCCGGTCTGGCAAGCATTTAAAGCCCGGGTTCCACCGGGAGAGCTCGTCGTGGATTCCTTGCGGTTGAAAGAGCAAATTGACCGGGAGCTGCTGGCTGCCGTGGCCAGGATACAAGTGACAACCAGTGAGTTTGAACCCGCTGGTGCTGCAGGGCAAAGATCAGGTACGGGCTTTAACGTCAGCGGCGATGGCGTCGTTATTACCAATTATCACGTTGTGGAGGATGCCCGCAGCATTACCATAACTTTTCCCGGCGGGGAAAACTATAAAGCAAGAAGTTGGGTGAGCGCCCCTGAGTATGACCTGGCCGTCATTAAGCTGGAAAAGACCGGCCTGCCGGCGGTCTCACTAAACCCGGGTATTCTGCCTCAACCTGGAGATACTTTAATGGTAATCGGAAACCCCCTGGGTTTGAATCAACTGGTGGTCGAAGGTACGTTGAGAGATTATGTCATGGTAAAGGATATGTCGGCAGCCTTGCTTTGCATTGATGCTCCCATTTTCCCCGGCAACAGCGGCAGCCCGGTGTTTAACGGTGAGGGGCAAGTGGTGGCGGTAGTCTTTGCCAGCCTGAGGCAGGATGAAGAGGGTAAGCAGAAATACTACGGGCTGGCAGTTCCCATCAAAGAAGTGCTTCGATTACTGGAGAATAGCCGGTAGCCGGTGGAAAAGCCGTCTGTGCCCGGTACCCCCGGCAAGAACTCTTGCAAAAGGAGCGGAGCTGGATGAGTAACGATCGGATCTACAAAATGAGTTTCGCTAAGGTTTATCCTCTTTACGTGGCCAAGGCGGAGAAAAAGGGGAGAACCAAAGCGGAAGTGGACGAAATCATCCGCTGGTTGACCGGGTACAGCCAGGAAAAACTGGAAGCCCAGCTGGAAAAACAGGTGGATTTTGAGACCTTCTTTGCGGAAGCTCCCCAATTGAACCCGGCGCGGAGCTTGATTGAAGGCGTGGTCTGCGGCGTTCGGGTAGAAGACATCACGGAGCCGTTGATGCGGGAAATCCGCTACTTGGACAAGCTGATTGATGAGTTGGCTAAAGGTAAAGCTATGGACAAGATATTGCGGAAACAGTGATGGTGGGACAAGGAACCTGTCCCCGTGTCCCGCCGTGTCCCGCGTGTCCCGCTTGTTATTGATAAGCTACACTTTTTTCGTATAGAACCTCTGGATCAAGATCAGCCTGATTGCACCATTCTATGCTATCAAAACTCACCCGCACAGTTCTGAATACCTTCTCATCCTGTAATTCTTTAAAAATACCTTTGTTTAAGTAGGGCTTCACATCGAATACTCTTTTCTCTCCGTTTTCAAAAGTCAACAAAAGTTTATAGTCCTCTAGAGGCTTAACATCCACTACAGATAAATACACGAGTCATTCCCCCTATCTTAAAGGCTCAATCTTAAACGGCAATTCTCCATTCATTGCCAATTTCCAGTTGGCCAATAATTCTTCCTGCCTTAATTCTGCCCAAGCTAGAACTAACCTAAGCTGTTTTCTAGGCAGGTACCCCTGAATTAATTCACAAGTGTTTATGTCAATGATTGCTTTAAATTCACCGTAATATGCATGAAAGTGCGGTGGATTATGTTCCTCTGGGGCACAATACATCCTGATTATGATTCCATAAAACATGCTAATGGTCGGCATCAAATCAACCGTAATTCTGGTTATAATTGCCCACATTTATTATAACAAAACCGGAGTTTTGTGAGGAAGACATTTTACAGATTCTTCTAGAGCGCCTGGGTGGGACCGGGAACCTGTCACCGTATCCCATCCTAACCCAAAAAGCCGGTTCCCTTGTGCTTGTGGGCGAAAAACAGGGAGAAAACATTGGGGAAACGGTGAGGACAAGAGTCACCGCCCGTGTCCCAAACCGGCCGGCAATGCCGGACCACGGGTGGGCGGCGGTTTCCTTCCTATGGTTGGAAGGCAAGAAGTTTCCCGCCGGTGCCTCTTCAGGGCCGGCCCTTGGCAATCGGCATTAAATAAGCCACAGGATGCGGTGTTGGAACCGCTTCCTGTGGCTTGTTTTCTGGCTCATTCCTGTTCCCAGATTTCTGTCTTAGAGCCGGGGCCGACCATGTGAATGTTCTTTAATTCCGTCACATAATCGTCGATCACCTGGACCTGCAGCATTTCCTTGCCGTGCATGAACCGGAAAATGCCGTTATTGAAATCGGTGCCGGTTTCCTTAAAGAAAATGCCTTCGAACACCACATCCTTGGTATGGTGGAAGGTTAAACGATAACGGTCTCCTTCCTGCACTAGGTAGGCCCGGATACCTTTTTCGTAGAAGTCATCGCCGTCTTCCAAGTACCTGGCTACCGCACAAATGTGGATGTCGACAAAAGGGAGTTCCCGCAGCAGCTGGTTGATGAGGGATCCCTTCGTAATCTCCTCCCAGCGGCTGTGGGCCGTCTGCCCGATGACGATTTGCGTGATGCCTTTTTGGCGGCATACTTCCCCGACGACCTTGACAAAAGGTCTTTTTTCATTATCAATTATTATATATTCCTCCGCCTGGAGTTCCTTGGCGAGTTTTTTCCACTGGTTAATATAATCTGTTTTCTCCGCATCAAATTGATCGATCGGCAGGGGATCCACCGTCAACAAGTATAAAGGGCAGTCGAGCATCGCTGCCAATCTCCCGCCCCTGCGAATGAGCCGCTCCCCGTTGGGACCATAAGAGATGCATACCAGTATTTTCTCGTCCATCCGGGTTTTCATGTTTCCCATTATCAGGTAACCTCCAATTTATTTCGTTCCCCGTGCAATTGGCGTTATTTTTGTTTTATAATGTATAGTATAATACTATCGCTGGGATTTGCAACCTATACCGGGTAGAACATAAAGTGGATTCTATCATTTTAATCATATGTGACAGAGGTGGTTGGGATTTGACGGTCTTGTGTCTGGTGATTCTTCTTCCTTTCTTGTATGCAGTCCTAGTTCCCTTTTTCTATAGACATGTCAAGCGGGTCCATACGGGCTGGTTTGTTTTGCCGGTGCCTCTCATCTTGTTTTTATACCTGGTTCGGAATCTGGGGCTTGCGCAAAACCCTTCTCTGGTGTCCTTGTCATGGATTCCTTCCTTACACATTAACATTACCCTGTATGCCGACGGTCTGGCCGTGCTGTTCGGGCTTTTGGTGACCGGGATCGGCTCCCTGGTGGTGTTGTATTCCGTCCATTACTTATCCAAGGAACGGGAAGAATTGCACAATTTTTATGTATATTTGCTGCTGTTTATGGGAGCCATGCTGGGGGTAGTCTTCAGTGACAATGTGATGGCCCTGTACCTGTTCTGGGAGCTGACCAGCATTGCTTCCTTCCTGCTCATCGGTTTCTGGTACCAGCGCCGGAAATCCAGAGCCGGTGCCCAAAAAGCCTTAATGATTACTGTTTTTGGCGGGCTGTCCTTATTTGCGGGTTTGTTGATCCTAACCAATATTACCGGTAGCTTTAGCATCCGGGAAATGATTGCCAGGGGGGACCAAATTGCGGCCCACCCGCTGTTCCTGCCTGCTCTGGTGCTGGTCCTGCTTGGAGCATTTACCAAGTCGGCGCAGGTTCCCTTTTTCATCTGGCTGCCCGATGCCATGGAGGCGCCTACCCCGATTAGTGCCTACCTTCACTCCGCCACCATGGTGAAAGCAGGCATCTACCTGATTGCTCGTTTGACGCCTATTTTCGGCGGGAGTTTTGCCTGGTTCTGGCTGGTGTCCGGCATAGGACTGGTGACTCTTTTGTGGGGCTCTTTTTCCGCTGTCAGGCAGACCGACTTAAAAGCCATGCTGGCTTACTCCACTATCAGCCAGTTGGGTATGATCATCTGCCTGCTGGGGCTTGGTTCCGTCGCTCTATACTATGGGCCCGGGGCGGCCGCCGTTCCTTTTACCGCGGCCGTTATGGCTGCGATCTTTCATCTATTTAATCACTCCATTTTCAAGTGCTGCCTGTTCATGGTGGTGGGTATCATCGACCACGAGACGGGTACCCGGGATGTGCGTAAACTGGGCGGTTTAATGAGCAGTATGCCTTTGACTTTTACCCTAGCTGTTATCGGCAGTTTCTCCATGGCCGGGCTTCCACCCTTCAGCGGCTTTCTCAGCAAGGAAATGTTTTTTGCGGCGGTGGTGGCGGTCACGGAGCAGCATGTTTTTAGCCTGGATACCATGGGGATCATTTTCCCGGTGGTAGCCTGGCTTGCCAGTATTTTTACCTTTGTTTACTGCATGATCCTGGCCCTTAAGCCGTTTCTCGGCAAACACTATCCTTTGAAATTGGAGAAAAAAGCCCATGAAGCGGTTTACGGTATGGTGGTTCCCCCTGGAATCCTGGCCGTTCTGGTGATTGCCTTGTTCTTTTATCCCAACCTGGCAGCGGAATACCTGTTCCTGCCGGTTCTCGCTTCCATCTTGCCGGATTTTGTGCCGGCGGGTTTTGGGCTGGAGCCCATCAGCGCCTGGCACGGCCTTACACCGGAGCTGGTCATGACCCTGGGGGTGGTAGCCGCCGGCACGTTATTATATCTCTCCGTCAGGAAATGGGCCAGGCTGTACGGTTACTTGCCCGGCCGCCTTAGTTTGAATAACCTTTACAACTACTTGTTAATCAAAATCGAGGAAGCCGCCGGGCGGATCACCGCCGGCTACATGACAGGCTCCCTGGTGGATTATCTGCGTTACATGTTTGCATTCTTTGTCCTGTTGGTGGGCGGCGTCACGCTGGCGCTTAAAGGGTTTGCTTTCGATTTTTCCGGGAACAGCCCGGTGAGCCTGTATGAGGCGGTCCTGGCCCTGGTGCTGGTGGGTGCGGCTTTCCTGGTCTTGTTTGCTACCAAGCGGCTGGTGGCCCTGGTGGGGCTTGGCATCATGGGCTACCTGGTGGCGGTGCTCTTTGTCGTGTTCCGGGCACCGGACCTGGCTTTAACCCAAGTGGTGGTAGAGACGGTCACCACCGTGATGCTGCTCCTGTGCCTCTATTTCCTGCCGGAGTTGAAGAAAGATATCGGGCCCTTGAAGGGGGATATCACGAACCTGGTCATTGCTGCCGGCGTGGGAGTCCTGGTGACGGTAATGGCCCTGTCGGCTTTCAGCCAGCGGCTCTTTGAGCCAATCTCCTGGTTTTATGAAGAGGCCTATATACGAGCGGGAGCCAAGAACATCGTCAATGCTATCTTAGTCGACTTCCGCGGTTTTGATACTATGTTTGAGATACTGGTGTTTACTATTGCCGGATTGGGTGTCTACACGCTGATTAAACTGCGCGGTGCCGGGAGGGAGAGATAAATGCGGTATAAGTCTGATGATATTATTTTACGGACGGTAACCAAGTTGGCGATATTCATCATCTTAGCTTTTGCCGTCTTCCTGTTCCTGGCCGGGCATCATAACCCGGGAGGCGGTTTCGTCGGGGGCCTGACGGTGGCCTCGGCAATTGTCCTCCTTCTCCTGGTCTTTGACATGAAAACGGTGAAAGATGGTTTGCCGGTGGATTACAAGGTGATGGCTTTTGCCGGGTTGCTCATCGCCGTGACCACCGGTTTGGGGGGCATGGTTTTCGGCCAGCCTTTCCTATCCCAAGCTTTCGGGCATATTGACCTGCCCTTGTTTGGTGATACTGAGTTTGCCACGGCGGTGATCTTCGATACCGGGGTGGCCCTGGCGGTGCTGGGGACGGCTCTGTCCATTATTTTCACGATAAGTGGTGATATACACACATGGAAACGTTGATGTCTGTGGTTATAGGTATCCTCTTTTTCATTGGCGTTTACCTGGTACTTTCAAAAAGCCTGCTGCGGATTATCCTGGGCGCTTCCATCATCTCCCACGGGGCCAATTTACTCATCATTACCATGGGAGGTTTAAAAACCGGCGGCCCGGCCCTCTTGGGGGAGAAAACCACGGTTTTCATGGACCCCATACCGCAGGCATTAATCCTGACAGCGATTGTGATTAACTTTGCCATGACGGCCTTTCTCATGGTGTTAGCTTATCGCTCCTACGACGATTTAGGCACAGACAATGTAGAAGAGTTGCGAGGTATCGGTGATGAGTAATAACGTGCTTATATTACCCCTGCTAATACCGCTGGTGACCGGTATTATCATGGGCATCGCCAGGAACCGTATCGGTTTCCAGCGGCTGCTCGGCCTGTTTTCCCTGGGGCTGACCTTTGCTGTATCCCTATACCTGGTGCGGTTGGTGTCGAAACAAGGTGTGCAAATCCTGGAGTTAGGCGGTTGGCAGGCTCCTTTCGGGATTGTGCTGGTGCTGGACATGCTGCCGGCGCTGCTGCTGGCAACCGCCAGCCTGGTGGGTTTTGCTTGTCTTTTGTATGCTGTCCATTCCATTGGGGAGGACAAGGAACGGCATTACTTTTATCCCTTGTTTAACTTCCTCCTGGTGGGGGTCAACGGTTCTTTTCTCACGGGGGACATGTTTAACTTGTTTGTTTTCTTTGAGGTTATGCTCTTTGCCTCCTATGTACTCCTGGTTCTGGGGGGCACCAAAATCCAGCTGCGGGAGACGATTAAATATGCTTTCATCAATACCTTGTCATCCACCTTGTTTCTGGTAGGTATCGCCTATCTCTACGCCGTGGCCGGAACCTTGAACATGGCTCACTTGTCCCTGCGCATTGCCGAGGCGGGGCAGACCGGTATCTTGACCGGTGTGGCCGTGGTGTTCTTGATCGTGTTCAGTGTGAAAGCCGGCTTGCTGCTGTATTTCTGGCTGCCCGGTTCCTACATGGCCCCGCCGGGGGCCGTGGGGGCGATTTTTGCCGCCCTTTTGACCAAAGTGGGTATCTACGTCATCCTGCGGGTGTACACCTTGATCTTCTATCACCAGCCTGAGGTGACCCATGGTCTCATGGCGGTGATGGCCGGTTTGACCATGCTGCTGGGAGGTTTCGGGGCCATTGCCCAGTGGGATATCCGGGGTATTCTGGTCTACAATGTCATCATCAGTGTCGGTTTCATCATCAGCGGCTTGGTCTACGGCACAGCCGGTGCCCTGACCGGCGCCGTGTACTATACCATCCACGACATGGTGATGAAGGCGCTGCTGTTTTTGCTGGGCGGGACGGTAATCGCTATTACCGGTACCAGTAAGCTGAAAGCAATGAGCGGTCTCATTAGAAACCATACCTTGTTAGGCTGGCTGTTTTTCGTCACGACTTTAGCTTTAGCCGGTATTCCGCCCCTCAGCGGCTTTGTCGGCAAGGTGCTGATCATCAAAGAAGGTTTAGCCCTGGGAACCGGCTATGGGGGCCTCTATGTCCTGGCGGGCATAGGCTTGCTGTCCAGCATGCTCGTGTTGTATTCCCTGCTGAAGATTTTCATCAACGGTTTTTGGGGTGAGACGGTTTTGAGTGAGGAGATGGAAAAGGGAACGGACCGGGGGCTTTTGCTGCCCTGCGTGCTTTTAACGGCGGTTAGCCTGTTTATCGGGCTGGGGGCCGAGTTTCTCTATCCCTATGTGGATCAGGCGGTGACTTCCTTGTTGCACCCAGGCATATACATCGAAGCCGTGTTAGGTGAGGTGTTTTAATTGTCTATTCAATTATGGCTCAATCTTTTTATCGCCTTCCTCTGGATGCAGATGAAGGATGAATGGAGTACCTTGAACTTCTTCTCCGGTTACCTGGTGGGCATGGGTTTGATCTTCATGTTCCGGCGCTTTTTTGCTCAACCCTTTTACCTAGGTAAGCTGTGGGCCGCTTTTAAGCTATTTATGATTTTTGTTAAGGAGCTGGTCTTGTCCGGCATCTTTGTCATCCAGCAAACCCTGATCCCGAAGCCCACCTATAAAGTCGGCATTGTACCCCTGCGGACGAAATTGGAAAGCGATGTGGAATTGACCTTGATTTCTCTCATGATTACTCTGACCCCAGGTTCTGTCGTGCTGGGGATCTCCCCGGACCGGACCACGTTGTACGTGCATGCCATGGGGGTGCCTGATGCCACCGATACGGTGATGAGAGCCAGGGATGCCTTTGAAGAGGCCATCATGGAGGTGACCAGGGGATGATGGAATGGATCTTGATGGCGTCGTTATTTGCTTTTTCCGTCTCCATTGCTGTTTTCCTGTACCGGGCCGTGAAGGGTCCCTCCATGCCGGACCGGATTATCGCCATGGATACCATCGGTGTCAATATCCTGGCGGTGATGGCCATCTTGTCGGTCCTGCTGCAGACTTATACCTTTTTTGAAGTGATCTTGCTGTTGGGTATTTTATCCTTTGTAGGTACCATTGCTTTTGCCAAGTTTATCGAGAAGGGAGTGCTGGTCGATGATGACAGCAGTAGGTGAGGTGCTGGCTACGGTCCTCATTGCTTTGGGCGGTATTGTCAGCTTGTTCAGCGCCCTGGGGGCCATCCGGTTCCCGGATATTTATACCCGGTCTCATGCGGCATCGAAAAGCACGGCCCTGGCCGTTTTGTTTGCCTTGCTGGGGGCTTTCTTGTATTTCCTCTTTGCCGACGGGCACCTGAGCATTCGCTTGCTGCTGGGTATTTTCTTCGTGTTCCTGACGGCGCCGGTGGGCTCCCATGTGGTATGCCGGGCGGCCTACCGCACGGGGGTCCACCTGGAGGAATTGGAACAAACTGCACCGGTGGAGTGATCCGAGGGGGTGTGGCCCCTCTTTTTTGTAATGCCACCGGCGCTCCGGGGTCTTACGGAACCCAGCCAGGATAAAGCCTGGAGGGGGGCGATGGTCCCTACAAGGTCACCAGGACTGTAGTGCCCGCCCCCAAAGCGCTGTCCACGGCGATGGAGCCGCCGTGGCGCTCAATGATTTGTTTGGCGATGGCCATGCCCAGCCCGGACCCTTGATGGTTCTCCTCGGTATTGGTGCCCCGGTAGTACCGTTCAAACAGCTTCTCCAGCTCTTCCGGGGGGATGCCTTTGCCGTTGTCTTGAATTCTCACCTGGATTCGGTCTTTTTGCGCGATGCTGATGTGGATTTCCGTATCTTCCCGGTTATGGACCAGGGCGTTGTAAATGAGGTTGGCAAAAGCCCGCTGCATGAGGGGTTTGTCCACCGGGAAAATAATGGTTTCTTGCTGTGGGTGGAAAAATATCTTGCGCTTCTCGTAGCGGGGATTATTTAAAACATCAATGGCAATTTCTCGCAGCAAAGCTACCAGGTCTTCCGGCCGGCGATGGAGGGGGACTAACCCCCTTTTTAATGTTTGGGTGAGTTTCAGGTCCTCCAGCAGCTCTTCCAGGTACTCGGCCTTTCTTTTGATGATGCCGGCGTAACTCTGAATCTCCCCGTCGGTGAACCGGTACCGCCCGTCGGCCAGCAGCTCTCCATAGCCCTTGATGGAAGCCAGAGGGGTTTTCAGGTCATGAGATAAATTCTGGATCCATTCTTCCCGCATTTGTTCCGTTTTTTGTCGTTCAATTTCGTTCTGTTTTAGGGTTTCCGCCAGGTGATTTAGGCTGCGGTAGACTTCCCGGTACACCCCTTTTTCCGGCCACCGCCGTTCGTACCGGCTCCGGGCCAGTTGCTGGATGCCGTCAATAATCTGCAATACCGGGTCACTCAGGCTCCGGCCGAAAATATATCCCATCACCAGGAAGACCAGGACCGGAACCACCAGGAAGGTAGCCAGCATTACCCAGAAATATGATCGTAAAGCTTGCGGCGAATAGACCAGCAGGTATTTAGCCACCATCTCTACGGGAAAGCCGATGATATAGCTCCATTGATACCCTTCCCGGATAGCGGTGCCGCAAAAGCTGGTGTAACCGTCGACGGCACCGGCATAGATATTGTAAAAAACCATCTCGCTGGGAGCATAGTGTTCCGGTACCCCCTGGGGCTTGTGCCAGCTGTAGATTTCATATCCTTCTTCGTCAAGAATCTGGATCCAGGCCCGGTGACGTTCCAGTATTTCCAGCCCGGCCGGGGCCACGGCAGGTTTTCCCCCGTCCAGCGTCACGTACCGGTGGAAATCCAAGACCAGCCTGGACGTTGTGCTCCACAGCCCGTAATCTGTAATTTTAAAGGTCAGGTAAGCGTTGATCAAAACCACCAGCACCACGGACAGGATGAGGATAGCTAAATATCTTAATAGAATTCTCCACTTCATGGCTGCTCCCCGGTTACCAGCTTGTAACCCAAGCCTTTAATGGTTAATAGGTAGCGCGGATGGGCGGGGTCGTCCTCCAGCTTTTGCCGCAGGTGCCGGATATGCACCATTAATGTGTTGTCGTAGCCTTCGTAATCGTAACCCCACACTTGTGCGATGATCTTGTCCTTGCTCAGGATCTTGTTGGCGTTTTCCGCCAGGTACAGGAGCAGGCTGTATTCCTTAGCGGTGAGTACCACGGCTTGGCCGTTTTTCCGGACTTCTCCTTTTTCTTGATCAATGACAATATCCCCGAAGCTTATCCTTCCTTTCTCCTGCTTGCTCTTTTCTAAAGCAAAGTACTCGCCGCGGCGGAAGTGGGCTTTAATCCGGAAGGCTACCTCCCGCGGGCTGAAAGGTTTGGTGACATAATCGTCCCCGCCCAGGCCTAACCCCAAGAGTTTATCCACATCTTCATCCCGGGCGGACAAGAAGATGATGGGAACATACGTAATCTCCCTGAGCTGCCGGCAGACCTGAAACCCGTCCATATCCGGCAGCATAATATCCAGGACGATGAGATCGGGCTGGCATTTCTTAGCCATTTCAATCGCTTCACGACCACCGGTGGCTTTGTAGATATGGATGAAGTTTTCTTTCCGGAGCACGGTCTCCAGCAATTGCAGAATGTCAGTTTCATCATCCACCAAAAGGATTTTCTTATCTCTGTATTCCACCGTTTCCTTCAGGAACAGGGGGACCACCTCCTGAAATACATCATACCAGGTCTCGGTTCCGAAAGCTCTTGAGCCCGTAAAAAAGAACGGTGATGCCGAGGACGAGGCTGGCCAGGTAGACCACGGGCCCCTTATCAAATACCTCCATGTCCCCGCCTAGGGCCGCCATGATTGGGTAGGTCCAGGGATAGATAAACCAGAGCTTGGAATTAGCCGCCAGGATGGCCGGCATGGTCAAGCCGATGCCCACTCCCAGGGGAACGGCGAGCTGGGTGTAGCGCAGGCTTAGCACATACAACACGGTCATCATGGGCAGGGCGGCCAGATAGGCAGCCAAAGGGCGGCCCAGTAGGAGCTGGTATGGTACCTTTTCTGCAACGCCGGTGAAAGGACCTGCTAAAAGCATGCTCAGAATTAACGCTATCACGTTTATGAACACAAGGCCGGCGGCGACGACAAATTTGCTGAGATAGGCTGTTTCTCTTTTCACCGGCAGGCTCAAATATTGTTTCCAGCCTTGATGAGCGTTTTCGATACGGGCCACGAAGGTCATGACCAGGCTGATGAGGACCGGCAGCAGGATCATGGCATAGAAAATCATGCATTGGGTGTACAACTGCTGCCAGGCATTTTGCCCCGCCCCGGTGAACAGGTCGTAGTAGCGCCGGAAGTTCATGATGCCTTGCATCACCATCAAGACCGGTGCCAGGATGACAACCCACAGGATCTTGGATCGTTTCAACTTCAGCAATTCCACAGCAATCATATCTTTCATGGTCTTCTTCCTTCCCCTTGAGCAGGCTAGAGCTAGGTATCAGGCACCTAGCAAATGTCCCTGCGTTGAAAAAACACCGTACCGGCCATAAGGAGAACTAATCCCAAGGCCGGGCCGTAGCCGAAAGCAATGGCGTTATTCACCGTCGGATCGGGTAAGGCGTAGATGGGGTGGGTGTAGGGAATGAACTTAGCCAGTGCTTCGGACTGGGCCAGGAACAGGGAAGAGGCTACCCCCACAAAGCCGGCGCCCAAAGCCAGGCTGGCGTTGGAAAAGGCGGCACTCAACCAGCACTGGAGCCCGGTGAGGCCGGCGACCGCCGCCACTTGATAGGCGGTGTAGGCGGTGAACAGCGGCAGGTCCGGCGCCTCCGGAAAACCCAAAATTTGCCCGGCTAGGAACAGGCAGAGGTTGTTGCCCAGAATCATGAGGGTGCTGAGCGTAAGGACGACAGTCCATTTAGCTGCATAGAGTTTTCCCCGGGAAACCGGTAGGGCCAGCACTTGTTTCCAACCGTTTGCTTTGTGTTCCAGGTAATGTACCTGGGCGGCCAAGACCGTGGCCACCAGGGACAGTAAAAAAGCCCACAGGAAGTGGTGCTGCAAGAGCAGGAATTGCCAGGAAGTAAGGCCCCGGTTAGCCTCCACACTCCTTAAATAATCATAGCGAAAGAAGAGATTGATGAAAGTGAGAAGTGTTCCCAGCACCGGAGTGGCGATTACCAGCGGCCAGGTAAAGCTCCTTTTTTGTTTGAGCCACTCTGCTTTCCATAAACGCATGTATTCCCCCATCAGCATGCCTCCCCTGTCAGCGACAAGAAAATATCTTCCAGGTTATTCAGGTTTTCACTTATGTGAGCCACTTCGAAGCCGTGCCAGATCAATTCCCGGGTGAGGGCTTCCGGATCGACGTTTTCGCCCGTTAAATAGATCATGCCCTTGTTGACGGTGACATCGTAGCCTGTCCTGATGAGAAACTCGGCGGCTTGGGGAATGGGATGGGCTTTGATCACGATTTCTTTTTTGCCGAGAGTTTTCAGCTGGTGTATGGGTCCCTGAAACAACAGTTTTCCCCGGTGGATGATGCCTATATGGTCCGCCACCAGTTCGATCTCGCTTAAAATATGGCTGCTGATTAAGACGGTGGCTCCCATCATTTCCGGCAGGCTTTTAATCAACTCCCGTATTTCCCGCACCCCGGCCGGGTCCAGCCCGTTGGTGGGCTCGTCCAAAAGGAGAAGTTCCCGGTCTCCCAGCAAAGCCTGGGCCAGGCCCAGCCTTTGCTTCATGCCTAAAGAGAAGTGTTTTACCTTTTTGTCTTTATAGGGTGAGAGTTTCACGATGTCCAGGGCTTTGTCGATTTCCTTTTTCGGCAGCTGCAGGATTTTCCTGGTGATTTCCAGGTTTTCATAGGCGGTTAGATGTTCGTAATAAGAGGGCGTTTCCACCAGTGATCCTACTTTCCTGAGAATTTCCAAGCGGTGCTGGGTGAGATCCAGGTTAAAGAGACGGATGGATCCCCTGGTAGGCTTGATTAATCCCAACAGCATTCGAATGGTGGTGGACTTGCCGGCGCCGTTAGGCCCGAGAAACCCGTACAAGGTTCCTCGGGGCACTTGCAGGTTAAGGTCCTCCACGGCGGTAAGATGGGAGAATTGTTTGGTTAATCCCATGGTTTCAATTACGTATGGCGTCAACGCGTTTCCCCTCCTTGATGTGGTTTTGTACGCAATTAAATGCTAGCAGGGGTACCTTAATCCTCCGTTTAGCCCAGCTTAATTTAACCTTAAGATGACCGCGTTCTTGCATAACTTTTCCAAGCGAGGTAAAGTATAATTAAGGAAAAATTGTACAAGGAGGCCGAGCTTATGAACGTGCTTGAAGCGTTGGAAGCCCGTCGCAGCATTAGAGCTTACAAACCCACACCGGTGGCGCCTGAAGTAATCAAGAGCATTATTGAGGCAGCGAACCGCGCCCCCTCCTGGGCCAACACCCAGCCTTGGGAAGTGTATGTGGCCAGCGGTACTCCGTTGGAGAACCTGCGGAAACGGTTCTTGGAAAATTTCCGGAAAGGAGTGGCACCCCATTTCGATATCCCCGGACCCCAGTCCTGGCCGGCGGCCCATCAAGAACGCATTAACCAAATGGGTGCCGCGAGATTTGCCACCCTGGGTATCCAGCGGGACGACCAGGAAGCAAGAAAGAAAGTACAGGAACTGAACTTCAATTTCTTCGGTGCACCCCATGTCCTGTTCTTATGCATGGATCGGAGTCTATCCGCCTGGTCATTATTCGATTTGGGATCTTTTTCCATGAGCCTGATGCTGGCGGCCCAGCACCACGGCCTCAGCACCATCCCGGCCATTATGATGGTGTCCTATCCGGAGCTCATCCGGGAAGAGCTGCATATTCCCGACGAGTTAGCCATCGCCATCGGCATTGCTTTGGGTTACGGGGATATGGACAGTATTTATAACCAGTACCGGACTACCAGGAAGTCCCTGGATGAATGCTTGAAGATGGTGGGTATGTAACGGGAGGGCGCAGCCGTGCGGGGCTGTGCCTGCCGGTTTTCCCGGCAGTACACTGCCGGCCGAACTAGAGGAAACATCTAACAAGGAGGAAGGCACATGGATGTCATTTTTGATCGGAGGAGCATTAGAAGATTTACCGGGGAAAAGGTGCCGGATGACTTGGTGAAGAGACTGCTGCAGGCCGCCATGGCAGCTCCCTCCGCCGGCAACCAGCAGCCCTGGGAGTTTATTGTGGTAAGAGACAAATCTACCTTTGAAAAGATCATGCAAATCCATCCCTATTCAAGCCCGCTGAAGGAAGCCAATGTGGCCATCGTAATCTGCGGCGACACCTCCAGGGAAAGACACCCGGGTTTCTGGGTGCAGGATTGCTCTGCCGCTACCCAGAACATCCTCCTGGAAGCCCAGTACCTGGGCCTTGGGGCGGTATGGCTCGGTGTGCACCCCGTGGAGGAAAGAGTGCGGGGTGTGAAGAACCTGTTCAAGTTACCACAGACGGTCATTCCGCTAGCCATAGTCGCCGTTGGGTATCCGGCGGAAAAGAAAGGCCGGGTTGACCGGTACGATGAAACCAAAGTTCGCTATGAAAAGTGGTGAGGCCAAGAGGTAAGGATCAAAGTTTTTCTTTCATGCTCAGGCACGAGGAATTAAGACGTTTACTCCCTACCACGGCAAGGAGTAGACGTCTTTCATTTTTGCCGGGCAGCTGTCAGGACTTTTACTGTGGTACAGGCCCTTTCTCCCTGTTTCCTGCACCGAGAGCCGCTTTTGTGTATGGTATCGAATCCGTTCCGGAGGCGATAGAGGATGCCGGGGCCAATGCTTTGGACCTTTCACCCCGTTCCATCGTCTACGTCTCCTGTGGCCCCGGCCACCCTGGCCATGGATTTGGGCCACTGGCAGAAGGTGGGCTACAGTGTAATCGAAGCCCAGCCGGTGGGCATGTTCCCGCAGACTCATCATGCTGAGTGTGTGGCATTGATGTGCCTCGATACTAGAGAGTGTAGTGCCGGAGAGTTATAATACTAACCTAAATGAAATGGACTAGTTTTTGATGAAATATTTATTAATAGATATTTGGAGGCGCTGGTAGGAATAAACGAGAGCTATATGATGCAAAGGAGGAAAAAATGAAAATTGCTGCATATCAATTTGCTGTTTCGGGTGATATTCGACGGAATTACAGTATTATCAAAAAAGCTATATATGAAGCCAGCCATCAAAGGTGTTAGTCTGTTAGTGTTTCCGGAATGTTGTTTGGCAGGATATCCGCCTTTGAGTATTCCAAACACCGATTCTGTTGATTTTGAGTTGGTGGATAATTTGCTTGTCAAACTGCAAACAATTTCTAATGAAACAGGGATAGGTTTAGTTATCGGTACGATATGTAGTGAGGGTAATTCTATTTTTAACAGAGCTGTAATTTTTCGTCCGGGAACGCCGATGACATCTTATGATAAACAGCCCTATGGGGTTGGGATAAAGAGAACTTTGAAAAAGGTAATAAGCACGGCGTTTTCAAAATCAATGGTATTACTGTAGGAATACGGATATGTTTTGAAGTGCGATTTCCCGAGTATTTCAGAGAATTGTATTGCCAAAATACAGATTTAAATGTTATTCTGTTTTACGATGTTTCTGATAATAACGATACTGACAGATATAATTTACTAAAAACACATTTGCAAACTAGAGCGGTAGAAAATATTTGTCCGATACTATCGGTAAGTTCAATTGCACCATTTCAGACAGCTTCCACGATGTTTGTTGGAAAATCCGGACAGATAATTATTGAGTGCAACAGAAATCATGAAAATTTAATGGTATGTAGTTTTTAATGGTATGTAGTTTTGAAAAAAACGAATTGGATTTTGGTGAAAAAGGCCGCCGTGCACTGACTGATGAATTATTGAGAATGGGCATGAATTAAGCAAAATTTTAAAACGAGAGATTCCTTTGCTTATCTAACATGGGTGATTTGCGTATAGGTAGAGGTGTATCCGTGAACTGAAATTTTTCAAAAAATGCCTAAAACTGATTGACATATTCCTACGAACAGATGCTGTAAAACACCTACAGAAATCAATTCTTGTGATATAAGCCATGTGAAAACGGTATACTTTTCCTACATACTAGAGAACCGCAGAGTAAAAGATGATAAAAGGCTAGTTAAATAAAATGATATATTAGCTAGGCTTAGAAAGGAGAAATGAGATGAAGGGGAAAATGATGGGAAAGCATAGAGAAGGTATTTTTATAGGGAAAGGGACATTAGCTATTATACTTGAGCCTTTTGCAAAAACGCTAGTCCTTATAAATCAATGTACTGGATAACAAAGAAAAGGACTTCACCCCAAATTGGAGAATCTTTCAAGTAATGACACAAAAAAGAAACCCAAGGAGTGAAGTC